>JASGMM010000050.1 GCA_030156435.1 Clostridiales bacterium
TCATGAAATATTGCTGGCGTACTTACAATTCGTTTCGCTTGAGCAAGCTAACGCCGGCAATTCGCGTCCATGCTCAGTGCCGGCTGGTCGGGCGTCCATACCCGACCTACGCTTGCTCTGCGCTGCACTCATTGAGTACTCCTACGCAATATTTCAAGGCGTTCTCCGGCTTTATATCATTTGCATCGCTTTATATCGCCCACTTTAGTCATATATTACGAATTGTAAATCGGCCTATCAATGAAAAAGCGGCACCTCGCTATGAGATACCGCCTAATGTCAATCCGTGGTGTACGGCAACAGCGCTATGGCACGCGCCCTCTTTATAGCTATGGTAAGCTGACGCTGATGTTTGGCGCAATTACCTGTTATACGCCTGGGAATTATCTTGCCGCGCTCGGTAACATATTTTCTCAAACGATTTATATCCTTATAATCTATCTGATAGGCTTTATCGGTGCAAAAAGCGCACACCTTTTTGCGCATCCTGCGGTTTCCTCTCCTGGGCCTATTATTTCTTTCCCTTTCTTCGCTCACTTAAAGGTAACACCTCTCTTTCTTTTAAAATGGCAACTCGTCCTCACTGCCTAAATCATAAAATCCTTCCATATCGCTGCTGTCGACCTCATTGGCACTGGCCGTCTCGCGCGCAGCTCCTGTAGCATCAGGCGCTGCAGCATTGCCTTGCGCCGGAGCCGAACTCCCTCTATCCAGAAATTGGACTTCATCGGCTACTACCTCGGTCACATAACGGCGCTGACCGTCCTGTCCGTCATACGAACGCGTCTGCAGGCGCCCGGATACCGCCACCAACCGTCCTTTGGCAAGATAATTGGCACATAGCTCGGCCAACTTTCTCCACGTTACTATGGGTATAAAGTCGGCACCTCTTTGCCCATCTTGGCTTGTAAAGTTCCTATCCACCGCTACGGTAAAATTAGTAACGCTGACGCCACTGGGTAGATATCTTGTCTCCGGATCCCTGGTCAAACGACCTACCAGTATTACCTTATTCAACATATTCGCACACCAGCCTTTTATTTGTCCTCTTTTAATATTATCAAATATCTTATTATATCATCCGTTATCTTGTAGACGCGTTCCAGCTCTGCAGGCAGATCCGGATTAGCTGCGAATTCCATCAACACATAATAGCCTTCGTTGAAATCCTTTATCTCGTAGGCCAACTTACGCCTGCCCCATTCATCCACATTGCGTACCTCGCCGCCCTGCTCTGAAATGAGGTTTTTAAACCTCTCTATCACAGCCTGTGTGGCCTCAGCATCCAATGTGGGATTGATAACGAACATGGTTTCATATTCCCGCATGGTTCTCACCTCCTCCTGGACTAATGGCCCAAAGACATGCCTTGGGCAAGGATTCGGTTATTATTATACCATCGATGAATATATATGGCAATAAAAAATTTTAGCTATGGCACGCTTCATGGTATCGGGCAACTCGATGCTTTTTATCTCAACTGCCGTAATCTTTATTCCCCATGGATCAGTGGCTTCGTCCAAAAGTTTACGCAATATCTCGTTAAGCTCAGCCCTTTTTGAAAGTATTTCATCCAGCTCGTGCTGGCCTAGCACAGAACGCAAGATCGTCTGTCCGAGCAGCGTCGTGCTCTGCGTGTAGTTGGCCACCTTGGTTACGGCCAATACGGGGTCAAAAACGTTAAAATACACTACCGCATCTACCAAGACAGGTACATTGTCCTTGGTTATGACCTCTTGCTTGGCAACATCTATCGTGAATGTGCGCAGGTCTATCTTCACCACACGATCGATCCCGAAAGGAAATATAATGTTAAATCCGGGCTCCACTATTCCCATCAGCCGGCCTAAGCGGAAAAGCACACCACGTTGGTATTCGGTTATAATAACAGCCATACCTGGCAGTATTATAAAAGGTACTATCGATAATATCACCAAAGTTATAAAAGGGCCGGTTGCCTGATCACCTATAGCGTTAGAGCCGGCGCTTATGGCAAGACATGCAAATATGCCCCAGACGATCAGTGCTCCGACCACTACGGCAAATACCGAATATTTTTTCCTGACCAACGCTAAAATAGGCCATACAAGTCACCATATAGCCTCTATGGCTATTATAACTGATAAAACCATTATTGCGGGTTCCATGGAGTTCACCTCTCCTCAAAAATGTTACCTTAATCATATATCATATTTTGGCCTATTTTAGCAAAAGCACGTGCTTTTTTGCAGCATTGTCTTTTATTTTGCTCCAAGCGCCTTAAATACGGCGTTTTGAACGCCTGATAAGCAGAAATTATTATACTATTTTATAATAAATATGATATAATAGCAATGAATTGAAGGAATTTTATCCGTTTTAAGGAAGGTGGTAACCATGTTGAAAAAAACGGGGGCCATTATTGTTATGGCTGTAGTTGCTGTGCTATTGCTTGCTTTCTTTGCGATAAATACAGGTTTTGCCGAGAGCATGTGGTCGTATATCGGAGAGCAAGCCGCTTCTATTAGAGAACAGAAAAATGATGTAGCAATTGCTGCCGTAGGCGATACGCGCATAACGCAAAACGACCTGGACTTGGCCATGCTAATGCGTGAACAGGCATATGAACTTCAAAGCAAAGAGATCGATGGATTTCAAAATATGATGCCCGAACAGCCAACCAAGAAAAAAGTGCTTGATTCATTGATAGAAAATGAAATACTTTACCAGGAAGCTGTCAAAAGGGGTTGCAGCGTTTCTTTGGACGAAGCTAAAAAGTATCTCGAAGATAATAAAAAGATCTATGATGAGATATCAAACGGAAAGCTAACACCTGATAATAAAGATATGACAATTGACGTTTGCAAAGTGACGGAAGACTTTGCCACTGGAATGGGGATGACCATGGAAGAGTATATGGAGTACTTTGCACCTACGGTTCAAAAACAATTGTCAATAGCTAAATTAAAGCAGTTAATTCTACAGTCAGCCCCCGCTGATATAAGGAGCAACCCTCAAAAAGCAGAAGAGTACTTTAATAAACAGAAAGAAGAAATTAAAAAAAATTATAATGTTAAATATAACGCAGATGACTAAAGAAGCTGTTATCTTTAATGGGGTCGAGAAATACTTCGGCTCATTTTGTGCCTTAAAAAATATCAGTTTTGCAGTTCCTCAAAATATAATAACCGGGCTAATCGGAGCAAATGGCTCGGGTAAAACAACCACAATAAAATGTTTGCTGAATTATTATGATGATTATTCCGGAAAAATAACTGTATTGGGTGCTGATGCAAAATCAGTATCTCAAGATAAAAACATAATATCGTATATACCTGACCAACCCGTTTATTATGAAGAACTCACAGTAACGGAACATTTACAATTTATCAGCAGCATGTATGGTACCAAGAACAAAGTCGACAAAATAATTAAAGACTTTGAACTCGAGAGCCATTTGCAAAAATTTCCCCACGAATTATCAAAAGGCACTTTGCAAAAGCTTTTGATATCTTGCGCATTATTGAGAAAATTTGATTTATTGGTGGCGGATGAGCCATTTCAAGGGCTGGACCCCCGGCAGATTTATAAGTTACGGGAAAAATTCATAGAATTGAAGGAAGATGGTAAAACGATAATCCTGTCAACTCACTTATTGCCATTAATCGAGAAGATTTGCGATTATTATGTTATGATCGATAAAGGAGTAGTCATTGCCGAGGGAGAGATAACTGAGATTTTGAGAAAATCCCCGGATTGCAGTAATCTGGAAGAGCTGTATTTATATTTATCTGCCGGCGGTGATAAAAGCGATGAAATATAGTGAATTTCTACCCTATGAGTTTAAAACCAAAATTCGGCAATCAAAAGCAATGCTTAAGAATTATTGGGCGGTCTTGATAACGATATGTTCGCTGGCAGCGTATTTGATTTACAATTTTGTAAACATACTCCTTCACAACTTACAGATTATAAACCGCTATGACGGCTATATTTTCACTTTTATCTGTTTGTTTGTCGCCGCAAACACTTTACTAAATAAAAAAATGCCCCTGCAAATTCACCCTGCCAGTATGATATTTTTTTCAGGTTCCGATTTAACCAGGATTTTTATAAGATCGACTATAATAAAAAAGGCGTTTCTCTACATAATATCAAGTATAATAGCCGGTTTGATACTTTCGGGCTTTAAAATGAATTTACGAATGGTGCAGATATTCACAGCTATGTGGAATATCCTTATGATTTCGTTATTTACGAGGCATGTCTTTTACCATAAAGGCAAGAATATTAAATTCGGTTTAATCCTTGTAATCTATGTCGTGGTTTCGATTATTCAATTATATACCAACGCATATATCTCCTTAGCAGCTTTGCTTTTACTTAGCATAAGCACCTTTAAGCTTAACAACATAATATTAAGTATGGCGTTGGATTTTGACAAATCCTATAACGAAATGACTTTCATAAATAGGGCCAGCTATGTAGCGCGGCATTCTATGATGCCAGATATGCAGCAGATTACCAGGGAACATATGGCACAAAAAGCCGGGAAAAGAACCTTTAAGAGGGAATTGACACGAGAAAACGCCTTATACTATAAAAATCTGCTGACATTTTCACGGCTGAATACCCAGGTGTTAGCTATATTATCAGCAGTTCAATTTATCATTATTGTCCTATATAAGTTTAAAATCCTTGAATCTATCGACTTTATAGCTGAAATGAATTTGGTCAAACCGATCTTGATTCTTGGTATAAGTCTCTTTATTATGAATATTTATGAGATGCTAGCACAACAAAAGGAATTATTAATCAGCAAAAGCAAAGAAGGCCTATATTTGCCTTACAGCAAGGCCTCAATAATCAAATCATTCGTTGTTTTGGGTATCCCTATTCAAATCATCGAGACCTTTCTTATAGGGATTATATTAAGCAGGCCGTTGTATATCATATTGCTCGTTACACTATTATACATAAGTTTGCTCATAATCTCCATGTACATCAAAAAGGATAAAAAAGTAGGCACAAGAGTGCTTGCATTAAATGCATTGATTTTGGCTGCATCATATATTTTGGTAGGATGAGAGCAAAAGATATTGCCATAATTCTATGAACCAAAACCCTTCTCTTTCGTCTTATATTTCAGAAAGATGAATTACGGGAGGATATTCGATGGAAATACATCTTAAGGACGTGACTAAGGTATATCGCAGGGGTGCAAAGGCGTTGGACGGCGTGACGTTGGATATACAAAGCGGCGTATTCGGCCTGCTCGGGCCTAACGGGGCCGGCAAGAGCACCATGATGAAGATGATAGCCACGCTGGTAGTGCCTACATCGGGGCAGATAAGCGTGGATAATTATACGCTCCCGGCACAGCAAAACGAGGTGCGGCGCATGCTGGGATACCTGCCGCAGGAGTATGGCCTGTTCAACAACCTTACGGCATATGAGCTGATGGATTACATAGCCCTGATGAAGGGCATCGGAAATGACAAGCAGCGCAGGGACGATATAAACCGTCTATTGGACTGGGTGGGCCTAAACGATGTGATACATCACCGTGTAGGCTCGTTCTCCGGCGGCATGAAGCAGCGGCTGGCCATAGCCCAGGCACTGCTCGGCAGCCCCAGACTGCTGATACTGGATGAACCGACCGCCGGGCTGGATCCGGAAGAACGCCTGCGCTTCCGAAACCTGATAAACCGCATAAGCGTCGACCGCATCGTTATATTGTCCACTCACATCGTATCCGACGTAGCCGCCGGCTGCCAGCGCCTGGCTGTGTTAAACCACGGGCGCATAATGCTAGAGGGCGAACTGGACGCGTTGAAGCGCTGCGCCGACGGTATAACGTGGGAAGCGCAGGTTGATCCGGGCATCGACACAGAGCATCTGCCCGGCGCTGTCATGGTATCGTCGCAGCGCAGGGACGGCAGCCTTTATCTGCGCTTTCTGGCCAAAGAACCGCCGATTTCAAGTGCGGTGCCGGCATTGCCCGACCTCGAGGACGGCTATATGGCCCTTATATCGGGCATGAGAGCAGGTGCGGCGTCATGATAAAGCACATCGTTTCATATCAGTGGCTGCGCACGCGGCGCTGGTGGCTGTGCCCTGCTGTAATAGCCGTCTGCGCCCTCATGGGCATATTTTCAATTATGAGCGCGCAGTCACAGCAGGCCATGACCGGTATGGACTTTATATACGAATCCTCGACCTTTCTGACCGTAGCCATGTTCATAATATCGGCAGCGGCCGCCCTGGCCATAAACCGCGAGGCCGACGAGGACAGCGCTGACATACTGTGGGCGCTGCCAATAGACAATGTTTCGATGATATTCGGCAAATTCCTCGGCCTAATGCCGATGGTACTATTTGCTGCAGCGGCTTACTGGCTGCCGCATGCTGTGATGATAACGGCCAAGTGGGCAGGCAGCGGACTGTCGATATGGTACTTGGCCGGTGAGCTGGGCTTTGCGGCGCTAATGCAGGGCGCCGGCATGATATCGGCAGCGGCGGCTGGCTCTTTCCTCGGCCTCATACTGCGCGGCTTTTGGCTATACGGCGCTGTAATAGCCTTATGGGTGGGCACATTTGCATCCACCATAACCAGCATATGGCCTTTGTACGAAAGCGCGCCGGAAGAACATATATACGAGATAATGTTTCGCCAGCTCATAGACTGGATATTAAACGGGCCTATGATGATGCCAAACCAGATGCCGAGGGATTTATACACAGCTGCCCTGTATCCGGGTATGCTTTGGCAGCGCGTATTCTATATAGCGCTGGCGCTGTTTATCGCCGCGTTGGCCGCTGTATTGATACGAAGGCATAGGGCGGCCGGACGGGCAAGGATGGTTTCGCGCACAGCTTTGTCCGTCAGTCTGGTACTGGTAATATGCGCTACGGCAGTCTTTTTTTATGAGCAGGGTTACGGATATAAAAAATACCGCGATGAAATGACCTTTTACGATGAATACTACGGCCACTTCTACAGCAACAAGCAGCCCTCGGCCAATGCGGTAGAGCTGCCTTCGGCGGATTATCTTGCTGAGATGCCTCTCTATATAGATAGCTATGACCTAGATGTGGACGTGACCAAGCCGCCTGTGCTATCGGTAAAAGCCGGCCTCAACCTGCGCAATATAGGCGATGACACCATAAAAAACCCGCTCATCACGCTATGGCATGGTTTTGACGTCACATCCGCATCGGCTGATGGCAAAAAGCTGACCGCCAGGCGGGTCGGCGACGGCGTTTACTTGGAGGGATTATCTCTCAATGCCGGCACATCGGCGCACATAGCCATGGAATACACAGGCAGCGCCGAGTGGTGGGGCATATATTACTTACACCCGCGGCTCAATGCCCTTGCCGATAAATACGGCTTCATGCTGCCGGCCGACTACGGCTGGTACCCGTTGACTACTCCGTTGCCGCTTATGAAGACCACTGATCTGGCCAGCTTTGAGGAAAACGGTTGGGGCGTATCACTGACAGGCGTAAGCCAGATAGTGCCGAGCAGCTTAATAAATGAGATGAGCGAAAAATCACCTGAAACAAGCGGCAATGTAGACCCATGGCAGCGCCAGTCCTATTTCACCGTAACGGTGCACAAGGACAATGCCTCGCCGGTTGTATCCAGCATAGGCGAGGCTCAGAATCCATACGAGGAAGACGTGCGCATAGCGGGCAAGGGGCATTACCTGACGCTGACATGCTGGCCGCTGGAGAGGATAGACGTGGATAGCAGCGTTTTATACAGGCCGCTTGAATATAAAGGCGATGAGGGCAAATATCCAGTTACAGTCATGAACGACACGTGGAAATGGTTTGGCATATCCGGCAGGAAGGCTGTGGGCGTAATAATGCCGCCATACAACGGCGATCGTTCCATGCCCGAGCTTGTCGATGGAGCGCAGGGCTTTTACATGGCAGCAAGGGAAGCCAGAGGCTACGAGCCGGATTTTTTCTACGGCGTGATGACGGGCAGGGCAGAAAATGGCGGTGCGGGCGAGTATATACTATCCGTCATATATCCGCAGTGGAGAAAGTGGAAATATAACGGCTCATATGACTTACAAGAGATAGAAGGTTACATAAAAGATGTAGACGGTTTTTCTATATCGGATGCCGACAAAATAATGAAATGGTTTACGAGCCATGACGATGCCGCCGCCCAAGCCACTTTGCACGAATTGTATATGAAGGCGCAAAAACAGCCGCTTAGCGCAGAGGATATAAAGGAGGCCTTCGGATCATGACAAAGCGCATTCATGCCCAGGCCATACTACTAAAGCATGGCATCGCGGCGGCTGCGGCCTTTGGCCTGCTATGCGCGGTCGTCCTGGCAAATTATGACTTGCTTTTCGGTGAACCAGCCGATGGAGGCGCCTTATACGCGATGGTCGAGCAGTTTTTGCCGCTCACCGCCGTTATTCTGTCCTCCTCCATGTGGAGCGATGTCGAGGGCAGACGGCCCATGCTGTTTATGTCGCTGCCGTTTAACAGGGCGGAGGTGGTCTGCTACCGCATACTATGGCCCGTCGCGGCGTTCTTCGTCATAAGCGCGGCCGTCATAGCATATGCCGGCATATATGTGGTAAAATCAGAGGTAAACGCATATGAGATGATAGCCTATAGCCTGCCGGTACCGCTGGTGCTTGCAGCTATAGCATCCTTTGCTGCTGTGCTGGCCAAGAGCGCCATGGCCGGCCAAGGTGCGGCCTTTGCATGGTGGTTTGTGGATACGATGGCAGGCCGGCCGGTGATAAAGGAAATCTACCTTTTCGCTGCCACAAACCCGCCCGATGGCCTCAATATAGTTGTAAACCGATGGACGCTGGTGATTATATCGGCAGTGCTGGCAGCGGCTGCAGCGCTGCTGTACGGCAGCAATGAAAGACTGATAGGGGATGCGTAATGGATTTGAACGACGAACAGCTTGCGGCAGCGGCGAGTCGCGGCGACAAGGCCGCTATGGAAGTGCTTATATATAGATACCACAATAGTATATACAGGTATATATATCGCCTCACCGCTTCGGAAAGCTCAGCCCAGGACCTGGCGCAGGAGACCTTCCTGCACGCTATACAGGCCCTGCATGACGGCAAGCCGCCGCGCAGCTTCAGGCCATGGCTGTACACCATAGCGTCCAACCTGTGCCGCGATATGTGGAGGAGCGGCTATTACCTGCACGAGGAAGCCTGCTATATAAGCGACATAGATGTGCCATGCGATAGCGATGGCGCCATCGTTGATTTGCTAGAGCGACAGCAATTGCGCAGGCGGGTCATAGAAGCCGTCACGTCGCTTCCCATGGATGTACGCCAGCCAGTGGTGCTGCATTTTTATGAGGATATGAAGGTAAAGGACATAGCCGCGGTCATGGACATACCCGAGGGTACGGTAAAATCCAGGCTGCACAGGGCCTATAAGCTGCTCAAGGGGTGTTTAAGCAATGATGAAGGGAGTGCTGGTGATGAGCGAGCGTGATAAAAATATCGAAAATGCCATATGCGACGATGCCGGGCTGAGCAAAAGCGAGGCGGCATATATAAAGGATTGCCTGAATGCATATACAGCGCCCGGTCTGCCCGAGGGCAGCACTGCAAACCTGGCCGCCGCGATAGGGCAGCATATGGACGAGCTGTATAACGTTCCTCACAGGCGCGTGGGCATAGGCGATATATTGAGCGCGGCGGCTGCACAGATGCGCTTTTACAACGCGTATATATGGATAGCGGCGTTGGTCATCCTGCTGGCAGGGGCCATATGGACATACAATACGGGCACAGCAAGCGTAAATATAATGGTGGCCATGGTGCCGTGGCTGGGCAGCACCCTAACGCTGTACGCCATGTACCAGCGCAGAGGGGTATGGGGCGAGCTGGAGCGCATAAGCACAGTATCGTCGGAAGTGGCCGTCATGGGGCGCTGGGTGATAGCCATAGGCCTGGATGCCGCTGCGGCGCTGGCCGCTACGTTGCTATCGGTGGGCATGGGCTGGGAGAGCAGCTTTGCTGCCCTCACGCTGAGCTGGCTGATACCGCTTCTTGTATCGGCGGCACTTTCGCTGGCCGTAACGCTGCGATTCAGCATATCGGCAGCCCTCATAGCCTCCATAGCGGCGTGGTCTGTGCAGTTGGCTGCCGGGCAACGGCTCAAAGCATTTTATCTGATAGCCTCGCCTGGCGATGCATACTGGGCAGCCAGCCGGTGGGTAGGCCTCGTACTGGCCGCAGCCCTTACGGCATGGTCATGTTTCATGCTGCGCCGCGCCGATAGGGAGGATACGCCGTCATGCGAGTAGCGCTGGACGTGCAAAAGGATAGCGCCGAATATTCTCCCATGCACATAACGGCATGCTTCGGACCGGGCGTAACCGCCGTAATAGGCCCCAACGGTGCCGGCAAAACTACGCTGCTGCGCATGATGGCCGGGCTTATACTGCCCGACCGCGGCAGCTATGCGGTGGACGGGCGTCAGCTTTACCGTTACCTGCCGGGCAGTAACGCCGTAGTCGGCATAGACCCTGTCAGCCGCATGGCGTTGGCAAAACAGCTCGGCTATGTACCGCAATCCGCTATAATGCACGTATCTATGAATGTGAAAGACGCGCTGGAATACCTGGCCTGCATGCGCGGCAAGGCATCGCGCCGGCGCGTTGGCCATATAATGAAACAATGGCACCTTGAAGAGGTGGCATACATGAGGCTGGCCAATCTCTCGCCCGGCCAGCGCCGCCGCTTTCTGGTAGCCCAGAGCCTCTTGACCGATCCGTCGCTGTGGCTGCTGGACGAGCCTACAGCCGGCCTGGCTCCCGAAGAGCGGCAGGCTGTGCTCGGGGCCATAGCATCGCGCCCAAAATGCACTACCGTCATAGCCACCCACATACTGGAGGACGCTGCCGCCATAGCCGACCGCGTGCTCATAATGCGCAGCGGCCACATAATATGGAACGGCCGGCTGCAGGATATGTACGATGCGGCCGGCTGCCCCTCATCGGCCGCCACAGCGCTGGAGCAGGCGTATATAAACATAATGCACCGCAATAATCGATGAAATACTGAGAGGAAAATGAAATTATGAGACTTTTTGAAATCATGAATTTGGCCAAAGACTACATAGTGCTGGGCCTTGTGGGTCTACTTCTCGCGGCAGGCTTGTACTTTATAGGGTATTCCGTAATATACAAAGGACGCATGAAGGACGAGGAAACGATAAGGCTTGCATTAAAAAAGTATGGCGTAACTGTTCCGGATAACGCCGAATTTACACCGGAAGGCAAAGGTCAATATACTTTTGATGTTAGGGATATACGAAAAAATAGCGGCATGATAGACGGGACATTAACGTGCAATTATAGCGCGAACGATAATATGAAGGAAATAAGAAACAATATAGTCGATTATCGGCCGGTACGTCAGGTAAATATCATTTTAGAACAGGAAGCATACGAGCGTATAAAGCAGGGAAAATTCAGCTCTTATGCAGATAAAATCAATGAGATAATTATAAACGATGTGACGCTTGGATACAGCCTGGATTCCAAGGGATTCTATCAACCCGTTTACGAATTCGATGCGCAAGTCGACGGAAATAAGGTCGTTATTGCCATCCCAGCATTGAAATCATAATCGCATCCACCAGTTACGTGAACTAAATTCCCTCCTATCCGTCTTATCTTTCAGAAAGGCAAAATCACGAGAGGATATCCGATGAAAATATACCTTAAATATGCAGCCATAGAGAATGTAAAAGAAATAGGAGAAACGATTGCAAAATGCAAAAGAAACATAAAAAGAGACGTTCAAGTTGTTTAAATATCATTTTAGGCCTTTTACTAATAACAATTATCATAGGCGCCGCACTAATAAACCGCCAAGGATTTGCACTTAATACACCAGACGATTATAAAACCACACCTGAAACTGAAATGGCCGAGCCAGGCGATATAGATTTGATTCCGGTATCAATAGATGACATACAAGATACCAGAGAGCTATGGCTGGTCAATGAAAAATATAAGATCAAGGAAAATATTCCTCAGATGACCGTTGTGTCGGCTTATAAAAAAGTGCCGCTATCGTCAAGCGATATCAAAATGAATGCCGCTGCGTTAGAACAACTTCAAAAAATGCTTTCAGAAGCGGAAAAAGATAGCATAGATAACCTTGTGGTAACCAGCGGCTACAGAACTCATGAAAAACAATCCGAATTATATAAAAATGCGGATGATAAGTCATACGTTCAAAAAGCGGAATCCAGCGAGCACGAAACCGGTTTGGCCATAGATATCCAATCCGTACGCCATGGCATAGACATTTTCGACAACGCGAGAGAGTGGCTACTCGATAATGCATGGAAGTATGGATATATACTGCGCTACCCTGAAGATAAAACAGATATCACAGGTATAGCATATGAGCCATGGCATTTCAGATACGTCGGACAACCACACGCAACATTCATAAAAAACAACAACTTGGTCCTCGAGGAATATATAGATTATTTAAAAAACAATAAAGGCTATACTATAACCGTTGACAGTTCCGAATATTACGTTTATCGGGCAACTGTAAAGAATGATAAGATAAAAGTACCCAAAACGGTCAAGTACACCGTTTCGAGCGACAACACCGGCGGATATATTATTACAGTATTATTGAACAGCAAATAATAGGCTTTCGCCGTTATCTGCAAATATAATTATACAAAATCTCAAAATCGGTATATAATATAGGAAACAATATATCGAAGGGAAGTTCTGTAAAGTGAATGTGCTTTTGGTCAATGCCCCGTCCAACGGGGTATATTATAAAATGGGGCTCAAGCTGCCGCCGCTCGGGGTAGCCTATCTGGCCGCGTATTTACGCAAGAATAGCAAACATTCCGTTGATATAATAGATATGAATGCACAGCCTGTAGAACTTCAAGATATACCGTGGCGCGACTGGGATGTAGTGGGCATATCAGGCGATACCAGCCGCCACAACGAGGTGCTCGAAATAGCCGCCCATGCCAAAGAAGGCGGTAGAATAGTGGTTACCGGCGGATATCACGTGACGTTTTTGGATGAAGAGGCGCTGCGCACCGGCAATGTGGATTATGTGGTGCGCGGCGAAGGCGAGAAGATATTCGCCGAATTGGTTGATGCTTTGGCCGGCGGCGGCGATATATCGAAAGTAAATGGGATATCGTATCTAGACGCCGACGGGAACGTAGTGCGCACGCCCGATGCCCTGCCTGTGCAGCATTTGGACGAGTTGCCCATGCCGGCTCGGGATCTTCTGCCCATGAAAGAGTATAAATCATCATTGGCCGGACGCCCGCTCACTACTATGGTAAGCAGCCGCGGCTGCCCATATAATTGCACCTTCTGCTCATCATCGGAGTTTGCAGGCATAAAATGGCGCTGCCGTTCTCCACAAAATATAGCCGATGAAATAGAAAATGTTGTAGATACATATGGTTACCGCGCTATAGCGTTCCTGGATGATAATTCCACCATAAATCCCAAGCATGTGATAGAAATATGCGATGAATTGCAGCGAAGGGGTATAGATGTAGCATGGTGGTGCTTCTCCCGGGTCGATACCATAGTGAAAAATGTATCCATGGTAGAGCGCATGGCCGAAAGCGGCCTCAAAATGGTATTTCTCGGTTTGGAAAGCGGTAGCAAGGAAATACTGGATAAATACCATAAAAAAATAACAACCGATATAGCCGCAAAGGCTGTAGAAATATTAAAAGGCTTCGGCATAAGAATATGGGGAAGCTTCATAGTAGGTGGCTTAGACGATACAAAAGAAACCGTGCGCCAGACGGTGACATATGCCAAGCAATTAGGCATAGACATAGCCGAGTTCTCCGTATTGACGCCATTTCCTGGCACAGCGCTATACAAACAGGCTGAGGATGAGAATCTCATAGCAACCCGCGACTGGTCCAAGTACGACGGCGCACACTCCGTAATGAACACGCATTATATGTCGCAAAAAGAGATCATATGGTCGGTCATAAAGGCTTACCTAAGCTTCTACGGACGACCGTCGCGCTGGTGGGAGGTGCTTTCTGGCGCTGGCAAAGCGCTGTCGAGCATCAGGTGACAGGGCTGCACCGCCTTTATCTGAAGATGCACATCGCAAAGTTGATAATAGGAGTGGATGGCTTATAAAATGTAAATCACGCAGTCAGGTGCGCATATGGCTTGGCAGAACCTATCATACCATACTGCGCTATCGGCAATGGTATCTATCTGGCGTATCATATAGCTCGGGACATGAAAATAAGAATAATTATCCTTATATAATATTTAATCATGAAACTCCACTCATAAGAAACCTAAAAGGAGCGGATATGTGGCTGCAATACAACAAGATTATAAATCTGAAACTGGCCGTTCAAAAGCTAAACGGGACCGTAATCCACCCAGGACAAACCTTTTCATACTGGAAATACATAGTATGAAGGTAAGCATTGGATAACCCATGAACCATTGGGTCAGTATGTACGTCACAATATTATATATCGCAGGACATTCGACGAGAACGATAATGCACTGGATGATAGGCCCATAGTTCAAAACCATGCTATAATGATGTATCAACCATTTTTACCTGAGCCTGAAGATGGCTGCTAGGCTTAAAAATGTAGAAAATGCTAAAAAGAGACGATCGGTTATATTAAGTAAGCATTATCATTGCCGCCATGCGGCCCGTATCACCTTTATCCCTCCTGTGGGAATAGAACAAATGCGGATGGCATGCGGTGCACAGCCCGGCTAACGCTATATTGCTCTCTTTCACACCGGCTTGCATCAACTGGAGCATATTGGCTCTCCACAGGTCAACCGAATACTTGTCGCCCCGCTTTATCACAATATTTTCATACGCATCTTGCAACTCCAGAAAACGACGGGCCACCGGCTCATCGACTTCAAAACAGCACGGCCCTATCGAAGGCCCCACGGCCGCAAGGCATTGTTCGGGCCGGGTATCGAAGGCTTCTTCCATGGCTTGCAGGGTCTTTACCCCAATACCAGCCACAGTGCCCCGCCAGCCCGCATGGCTCAACCCGATAGCTTTATGCGTGAGATCGAGGAAATAAAGCGGAACACAATCGGCATACAATGTCACGAGAGCCACATTCGGCTGATCCGTTATAAGGCTGTCTACGCCTCGCGCAGTACCACCGTTGACAAAAGATTTGCCTTGTTCATCGACATACACGCGCTTTATGACATCGCCATGCACCTGATTTCCAAAAAACAGTTGCTCCGGCTTTATGCCTATGGCATCGCAAAGCCTTTGGTAATTTTCATCCACGATCGCGGCATCATCGCCGCGGTTGAATCCAAGATTCAACGAAGCCAACGCTCCTGTGCTGATTCCTCCCCGCCTTGTTGAAAAACAGGCTTTCGCCACGTTGGTCTGTCCAAAAAGCGGTGTCGTAAAAAAGCCTATCCCATCGACTTCATGATATGTAAATCCTTCTGAATTTTCCATTATCATATCCACAAAAACTCCTTATACTCTAGCCGCCGACATCGGCGTAATCGGCTATATATCGAAATAATAGCTTCTGAGCACGCTGAACAGCCGCTCGGGTATTACATCGAATAGGTTTTGGGACATCTATCGTTCACCTTCTATAACATAAGAGCCGCTTCAAGAAGCGGCTCTTATGATTATCGACATTTTATGATGATATTATACCATCCTGGCATAAAATGTGCAACTACGCTAAAGCACGGCAAAAAATATTTTTGTATATCTTCGGTTCAGTAGCGACACTTGAATCCTATCTCTTACCGCCCTCCAAATGACACTTGTAAAAGCTTCATCTTTCTTATAAGATACGGAGTAACCGCCAATAACAGTAAAAGTAAAATTTATTTTTTACGTAGATCATGCGGTGAGATATACTGAGGCTTTCAGAATTGGCCTGTATTTGAATTTTAACATGAGAGTAATAGGGATTTTGAGTTAAGCCGAGATATGTATTTATAGACACAGTTTCTGATGTGGCTTTATCAATTTTTTCTAGTGTAACGGTATTACTAGTTTTTATTAATGTTGCAATATATTTATATTGTGCATCTTCTGATGCTGCGACTCGCTTTTCCATATTGTCAAGTATGACAACTGCTTCAGATTCATTACTTAAGCTACTATTTGCTGCGTGAGCCGGTATAGCACTTGTAAGAGAGAACAACGTAACAATAGCAGCAACTAACACTAACGATACAATACTTTTACTTAACTTTTTTATAAATATACTTCTTTTCCCTAATCTTTTCTGTCAGCGAACCATCTAAAAAGCATACCAAGGAGGCCTCCAATTGCGATGCCTAAAAACATAGGAATTGCAGTTGATTCACCATCCACAAAACTCAGGATCACTCCAAATGTGATACCTATTACCATGCCCATATCTTCGGGCTCATGATTTTCCTTCCGGTCATGCTCTATTTCATTTCTCCATTTAGCCGACTGACGTTTCATTATTCTCACTCCTTGTCTGCTATCAACCGTTAAGCGTCAATAACTCATCCAACGGAACCACCCCCGTTCCTTTTGCTTTCTATGATTAGAATATACCCTATTCCTTATAAATGCAAGCATTTCCATGAAAAATTTTACTTTTCGGCATTATTATGTGATTGTTCAGCTATCCGGGGGTTCGATAGTGCAGATGAATTAAATCCTTTAATTGGCTTTCATTGTAACACAACCCGTCAAGAAACTGAATTGAGGAAAGAGTATTCAAAAAAGCCCTGGAATCCGCTAAAAATAGCGGATTCCATACGTCATATTTTTGGCAACTGTCGAAAACGGGATTCTGGCATAAAACGTGCAACGCGGCGGGTATTTACAATTCCCTCTTGTCTATAACCCGTTTGGTTTTTTTCTCACTGCGCGGCAGTTTGCATAACTCAACGCACTCAACATC
>JASGMM010000051.1 GCA_030156435.1 Clostridiales bacterium
TCCCGCGATATGCCGCATGAACAAAGGTATTCAGCCAGTGCGTCGCTTACAGCTATTATCCTGGCCGTACGCGCCGCCAGCATTTTATATGAAGCCTTCGTTATGCGGCCGTCCTTATACGGAAAGTTATGGATCGACGCCACTATGGGCACATCATGCAGCGAAGCCGCCGCTATTTGCCATGCCCGTACACCATGGACATGCACGATGCTCGGCCTGTAACGACGAAATACAGCGTTTAGTTTTATGATTGAGAGCGCATCATTCCATGGTCTTATAGCGCTGGATATATCCAAAGGAAAGGTAATGACCTGTCTGGTTGCCAGCTCTCTCGCCAATGCGCTGCCTTCCTCGCAGCCCACGCATATATTGTAGTCGTCTCTATCTATATGATCCACTATCGAAAGTATGTGGCGTTTGATGCCGCCCTCTGCCCGCCGCACTACCGTCATCACATCAGTGCTCATATACCCTGTCACCGCCATATCGCCGTATTATCAACGCTATAAGAAAGGGGGCCACGTATATCATGGCCATGGCAGAGGCCACCACCCCAGAATCGTTGACTAAAAAAGCCACGATACTAGCTGCTATAGCGGATTTGAAGCCATTTGCCAGCACAGGGTATTCATCCAGCACGTCCTTGAGCACGCCTACCGGCCGGTATATAAGGAACAGCAGTATAGCAAACGAGGCTATAAATGTCGGGCTCCATATGGTATATCGCATAAGGTATATATTCCTGTTTAGCTTTCTAGCAGCTATGCCAATAAAGGATATCATGCCCTGCTCACGCAATATATCGGCAGTCTGCCCTATATGTGATTGCATATCGACGCTGCGCAGCGAATCCATATAAAATACCGCGATCAGTATGACAACCAGCGAGCCTGCCATAGCCGCCGCAGAATTCAGGTTTATCCTGACACCCCACATCAGCGCCAGCACCATACCGAATCCCAGGAAGGCTGCTATAGAGCCGCCCACATTGGTACCCATATCCGGGCTGATCAATATGTAAAACACGCCGGCATACAATATCGGCAGTATATAGTTCCATATATGAAGGGTATACTTCTGCGCCAATGCCGTAGTGCCTACTATGACGGATGCTATAAGCACACCCATGAATTCATTGCCTATACCATAGTAGCGGGAACCGGCTATGACATCGTATCCCAGCGCCGAGCCTTGCATAAGCGACGCACTGTTGAACAGCATATCCAATATGATAGCGGCGGCTGTAACCAGACTGGATAATGCGATCCTTTCAATCCATCCTGGCAACGATTTCATGGATACGTAGGTCATGGCGGCTGTAACCGCCGCGAGACCAATGACAGTCCAGAATATATTATCCCTCTGGCACAATGACATCAGAAGAAACGCTATGGGCATAAACGTTATGCTGTATAAAAACGGGAGCATGTATAGCGACCATTCTTTTTTGAATTGGATCATGACAAAAGCTGTCAATAATACCATAAGCTGAAACCCTATAAACATTTGTATAAGCGTTGGACGCTGCCTGTATATTGTCACTAGCTTATCGTTAAAAGCTAAAAGTTGCTCCGGCGTTTTATCCGTAGGCACGCTATCAACATCATGGCCGAGCATAGACGTAGGTATTGGGATATCGAAGAACCCCAGTATGGTCGGCGCTATATCCAAATTGGTTATAACGCCGGCGCGCTTTGTGGTAGAGGATGTGCCCCATCCGTGCCGGACGCCCTTACCGGCTGCTATAAATGGGGTGAGCGAATTGCTCTGGGCCAACGCTTTGGCCGACGGGTACGGCGTTATTATCATAATCATATCTTTATCCAGATCTATGCTACCCGACAGGCGTCCTATAAACGCGTCGGCCTCCATCACAGCCTGGCGGCGATATTTGGCCAGCATGGCGTCGGTGGTCGATTGCCCGAATTCATCGGCCCTGTATGTGTCGCCGGTTTGTACGACCAGTACGTCGCTTTGCTTGCTGAACCATTGGGTTTCATCCCATAGCTTTTGGTAATCGGTCTTAAGCGAATATGGGCGTTCTACGTCGCGTATCAATACATTCTTGCTCACGTCGCCCAGCGGCACCTTGCCCTCCTCATCCATGATAAGCGATACGACGTTTCTGCTGTATACGTCATCGGTGTCCTCATTGCCCAGTACGGCGGTTTTTATTCCATATAAGCGCAATATGCGCCCCAATTCGCCTATGTATATGTCATGATCCTGATTGGCATTGTTTCTGATGAGCTGGGGTATGGATAGGTTTACAACCTGATCCCACTCCGCGCTGATACCGGTGGATTGTTTATACCTGTCTGCGGCTATTTCGCCATTATATAATTCGCTGGCATTGAAGGCCAGATGGGAACCGCCGGCATATGTGGCCCTGACGCCCGCCCCTATGCTAATATATGCGCTCTTGGGATTGCGGCTGCCTGCTACTTTGGTATTCATAAGCGCTATAGTGCCTTGATCGATCAGGTGCATGATATTGGGCGGCTGTATGGCTATCAGGTCCTCCAGGGCTATCCTGTCCAATACGACTACGTATGCTTTGCCCTGTTGGCCGGCGGCTTGTGCGGCGCTGTTCGGGAGAAAGCAACAGATGGCCGCCATGCATATGAGCAAAAAACATATTGATTTTCTAATATTGCCTGTCACCTTAAATCAAGATACTCCTGCAAATGGTTCCTCAGTTTTTCAGCCAAGTCTTTGTCGTCGGTCTTTATCCTTATATTCTTATTATCGTATTCCATAGTATAGCCGCTAAAGCCCAGGGACTTAAGGAAATCTTCCACGGCTTCACCCTCGCCTGCATTCAACCCCATTTTATCGCCTACATAGTCGGTGTTGATATATATCCTGTACCTCTCACCGGTCAGGCGCGTATCCATAGCCTCGCTGTCCCACACATCGCCTATGTGTATGTTTTTTGGCATAGTCATCCTCCTTGCGATTTCAAAAGCAGATATTATCTATAATGTCCAATATGAGCGGATTTATGATACAGGCATTGTATTTTTGAGGAAGAGTATTGTTTCTTTTATCATTTTGGCGTTTTTTAGTAGCGGATGTGATTCTTCCAAAAGAAGACATGCTCGCGATTATATCGGCTGGAATGAAGAGATAAAAATAGTAATGCAAAGCGGAAAACGGCGCTTGACAGTATGAGAAAAATACGATAGAATAAATACTGTCCTAGGGGAGTAGCTCAATTGGCAGAGTAGCGGTCTCCAAAACCGTTGGTTGCGGGTTCGATTCCTGCCTCCCCTGCCATAAAAATATAAGCCTCGTACGAGGCTTATATTTTTATCTCCAAAATCTCGTATCTCACTTCTCCGTTAGGGGTAACGACATTTACTATTTCCCCTGCTTTTCTGAGCAATAATGACTTGCCTATGGGAGATAAGTAAGATATACATCCCTTGACGGGATTGCTTTCGTGAGGGCATACCAGAGTAAAGGTAATTGTATAATCATCGTCTATATCCCGCACCTTTACTGTGCTACCGATTATAACAAATGGCGTGTCGCAGTTTTGCTGTAGTAGTTCGCCAAGTTGTTTTATATAGTCATCCATAAGCTGCATAAAATCATAGCGCTCAGCATTGAGTTCCGGGAAATAACGATCGATCATATCATCTTTTTTGCTTTTGATAGCATCCAGATGCTGTCTCAATTTATCGTAATATCCATCTGAAAAAGCAAGATTTAACATTTAATACCCTCCATTATATGAATAGCTATTTAATGGAAACCTCCATATAATACTAGATGGACACTTAAATATCTTAAGTGCCCATCTGAATCAAGTATATCATGTAATACAATGATTGTCAACAATGTATTGTGATTCCATTTAATGAAAATGAGTGAATTAAATGTCATTACAGAATGGCTTTCGTCCTGCACGTTCTATTATGCCACCGCCTACCACAACATCGCCCTGGTAGAATACCACTGCCTGTCCGGGCGTAACAGCGCGCTGAGGCCTATCAAATACGACCTTTACCTTAGCACCGTCATCTAGCGGGTATACAATAGCCGGTACCTCTTTAGCGTTATACCGTATCTTGGCGGTAACCTCCATAGGCTTATCCAGACGATCAAACGGGATAAAATTTAAATCACCCGCTATCAAACTATCATCAAATACATCATCTTGTTCTCCCAGCACGATCACATTATTGACCGCATCTACATCTACGACATACATAGGTTTGCCCAGCGATAGGCCCAATCCCTTGCGCTGGCCTATGGTATAGAAGGCTATGCCTTTATGTTTGCCCAATACATGCCCGGCTGTATCCACAAAGTAACCCTCTTTTGCGGCATCCGGGCGTTGCTCTGCCAAAAATCGCCCGTAATCATCGTCCTCGACAAAACATATCTCCTGGCTGTCTGGTTTATCGGCCACGGTTAATCCTATTTTCCGCGCTATTTCTCTAACTTCCGTTTTAGTGTAACTGCCCAGCGGCATAAGCGTATGCTCTAGTTGATATTGGGTGAACGTATATAGCACATAGCTCTGATCCTTTTTATCGTCGATCGAGCGCTTCAATATAAAGCGTCGGAGATGTTCGTCGTATTCTATTTTTGCATAATGACCTGTGGCTATATAGTAAGCCCCTATAGCATGAGCCCGCCTCATGAGCTCTTCAAATTTTATATACCTGTTACATGCAAGGCAGGGATTAGGTGTGCGGCCTTTTGTGTATTCATCGATAAAATAATCTATCACCTTTCGTCGGAATACATCCTTAAAGTTCATCACATAGTAGGGTATATCCAGCATCTGCGCCACACGGCGCGCATCGTCCACCGCATATAAAGAACAGCAGCCGCCTTCCAGCCGCTGCCGTTCGGGATCATCATCCTGCCATACCTGCATTGTAACGCCTATAACATCATATCCTTGCTGCTTGAGCAGGTAAGCGGTGACAGAGCTGTCCACCCCGCCGCTCATCCCCACCACAACGCGGTTTTTATCCATTGGCCGCCTCATCATCGGCGCAGTCGTGGATATGCTCATGCGGCTTGGCCATTTCATCCTCGGTTATAAGCCCCATCTTGCGTTTATAATCCTCGATAGCAGCGCGCAGCCCGTCTTCGGCCAGCACCGAACAGTGCATTTTTATGGCCGGAAGACCATCCAGCGCATCGGCCACGGTTTTATTGGTTATAGCCAGTGCTTCATCCAACGTCTTGCCTTTTATCAGCTCGGTAGCCATGCTGCTCGTAGCTATAGCCGCCGCGCAACCGAAAGTCTGGAATTTAACATCGGTTATAACATCGCCATCCACCTTTATAAATATCTTCATTATATCGCCGCATCTCGGGTTGCCTACCTCACCGACGCCATCGGCATCGGGTATCTCCCCCACATTGCGTGGATTTGTAAAATGATCCATGACCTTTTGACTATACATTTTTCAACTCTCCTTCTCTTTCTGCAAATAATGGTGACATCTGCCGCAACCTTTCCACTATATCCGGCAGTATTTCAATGACATAATCCACATCTTCCTCAGTGTTGTCATCGCCCAGCGTCAGTCGCAAAGAGCCATGCGCTATCTCATGCGGTAATCCTATGGCCAGCAGTACATGCGACGGGTCGAGCGAGCCGGAAGTGCAGGCGGATCCGCTAGACGCTGCCACGCCTTTTAGATCCAGGCTAAGCAACATGGATTCACCTTCTATAAATTCAAACGATAAATTGGCATTGCCCGGCAGCCTTTCTGTGGGATGGCCGTTCAGACGCACAAATGGTATTTTATCCATTATGCCTTTTATGAGGCGATCCCTTAGCCGCGTAAGGTGCTCTCGCCTTTGAGGCATGGTAGCCGTAGCCAGCTCTATGGCTTTACCTAAACCGATTATGCCAGGTACATTCTCGGTAGATGCACGACGGTTCCTTTCCTGAGCACCTCCATGCATAAACTGATCTATTTTTACACCCTTCTTTATATATAAAGAACCTATTCCTTTGGGCCCATAGAATTTATGGCCGGAGAGCGACAGCATATCCACATTTAATGACTTTACATCGATATCCATGCTTCCTATGGCTTGCACGGCATCGGTGTGGAAGTAGACGCCTTGTTCCCTGGCTATCTTGCCTATTTCAGATATAGGCTCTATGGTGCCTATTTCGTTATTGGCCGTCATTATAGATATAAGCAATGTTTTATCGGTTATAGTCCGGCGCACGTCATCTGGATTTATAAGGCCGTACTGATCGACCGGCAGATAAGTAATTTCAAAGCCTAACTTCTCTAAATACTGACACGTATGCAATACAGCGTGATGTTCTATAGCAGAGGTTATTATGTGGTTGCCTTTTTTCTTGCCGGCAAAAGCCGCGCCTTTTATAGCCCAATTGTCAGATTCCGTTCCGCCGGATGTAAAATAAATTTCTGATGGCTCGGCCCCTATAGCCGCAGCTACTTTCTCGCGCGCCATCTCTATAGCTTCTTTGGCTTCGCGGCCATAAAAATATATGCTCGATGGGTTGCCGAATTTATCGGTGAAATATGGCAACATTTCATCCAATACCTCAGGTTTTACATATGTTGTGGCCGCATGATCCATGTATATTTTTCTGTCCATAAACCTATCTCCTGTTCGCTTATATATAGTACATATAGCCCTTTTGACCATTAATGCGATTGTACTCGTCTACCATATCTTGTAGCGTTATAGAATCCACTACTTGATTAATACTATCCCTTATTTTTTCCCATATTATTCGAGTGACACAGTGATCGGCCTTTTCGCATGATACGGGTTCGTTTTCTATAACACAGTCTACGGGCGCCAATGGTCCTTCCAATACTCTCATGACATCGCCAACCGTTATTTTATCTGGGGGATACGCTAAAATATAGCCTCCCTGCGCTCCTCTGACGCTCTTTACCAGCCCGGCTTTGCGCAGGCCGGCTATAAGCTGTTCCAGATAAGGCTCGGATATGCCTTGACGCTCGGCTACATTCTTTAATGCGACAGGCTCTTCTCCGTAATTCAGAGCCAGATCAAGCATAGCTGTAAGGCCATAGCGCCCTTTTGTAGATAATTTCACGTCTTTCGCCTCCATACTCAAATAAAGCCTAGTTAATAGCTTGGAATTCTATATATAATAATAGCATTTCCAAGTATTATTGTCAACATGATTTGAAATAAAATGCTATATGCTGCGGCCTATGATGGCAGCCAATGCCTTGAGATTCACCATCAATTCTGCAAAGCGCTCAGGCAATATGGACTGAGGACCGTCGGACAAGGCGTGAGACGGGTCATTGTGTACTTCTATTATAAGGCCGTCCGCTCCGGCCGCTATCACGCCCATAGACACAGAAGGTATCAATCGCCACAGCCCTGTGGCATGACTTGGATCCACTATTACGGGCAAGTGAGTTAATTCTTTTAACAAGGGTATAGCATTGAGATCCAGCGTATTTCGTGTAGCCGTCTCATATGTGCGTATACCGCGCTCGCATAATACCACGTTCGGATTACCGTTATAGAGAATATATTCGGCCGCCATAAGCCATTCCTCTATAGTGGCCGATATACCGCGTTTTAATATAACCGGTTTTTTAGATGCTCCTATTTCCTGCAACAAGCGATAATTTTGCATATTTCTTGCGCCTATTTGAAGCATATCCGCATAGCTGGCCACTAATTCGACATCGCGCGGGTCGACTACCTCGGTAACTACTCTCAGCCCGGTTTCCCGCCCGGCCTGAGCTAATAATTTTAATCCATCTTCACCAAGCCCCTGAAATGTGTATGGCGATGTCCGCGGCTTATATGCCCCACCGCGCAGCATATCGGCGCCTGCTTTTTTCACGGCGCAAGCTATATCCATTATCTGCCGCTCACTTTCTATAGCGCAAGGACCAGCAATAGAGATAAGTTTTTCACCCCCTATCTTTACCCCGTTCACATCCACTATCGTATTATCAGATTTTAACTCTCTGCTCACTAGCTTATACGGCTTCATAATAGGCACTACAGTTTCTACGCCTGGCATATTCAAAAATACCTGTGGGTCGAAACCGGTTTTATCGCCTATGGCCCCTATGACGGTCTTAAATTCGCCGTATATGGGATGAGCCTGAAAACCAAAGGCTTTTATCTGCTCTTCCACATACTTTATCTGCTCTTTATCGGCATTGGGTTGCATTACTATTATCATCTTTATCTACTCCTTTTTTGTATAATAAAAAACGCCTATCATCCCTGTATAGGGACGAAGAGCGTTTTACTTTCCGCGGTACCACCCATCTTGGATTCATATATGAAATATATAAATCCCTCTTTATCGCAGGCACTGACATGCCCTCTTACCTTTAACGGCGGAAGTTACCGGCACAGCCTACTGGTATCCGCATGCGAACACGTTCAGCCTGCAGCTCCGAGGAGAACTTCGATATAACCACCTTTTTCGGGCTCTCACCTTATCCCGATTCTCTGTAAAAGTAAGGCAATACCTACTTTTCCTCATCTCAGCTTTTATGAGTTTAATCATATAATATACTACAATATGATCTATGCTATTATTTTGCTATTGCATCCACTTCTTCTAACATTACTTTCCCGGCTTTTTTAATAGTCCCCTTTATCCTCGCTATATCATGAACAATGGTA
Organism: Clostridiales bacterium; assembly: GCA_030156435.1. Taxonomy (GTDB): domain Bacteria; phylum Bacillota; class Clostridia; order Mahellales; family Mahellaceae; genus Mahella. The sequence continues at coordinate 8,653 of JASGMM010000051.1, forward strand.
TCCATTTCTGCCCTTTTGAATTCATTGCTCTCTTCCAAAGCTCTGGCTATCATATACGTTTCATCTTGGCGCTCCTTGAGAGCACTTACCTCATCTTTCAAGCCGTTAAAGCCATCTTTTAGACCATTGACGTCCTGCTTCAAACCAGCGATATCCTTTTGCATCTCGTCTTGGCGTTGATTTAACACCTTGACGTCCTGCTTCAGACCGGCGATATCCTTTTGCATCTCGTCTTGGCGTTGATTCAATACCTTGACATCCTGCTTCAGACCGGCGATATCCTTCTGCATTTCGTCTTGCCGTTGATTTAACACCTTGACGTCCTGCTTTAAACCAGTGATATCCTTTTGCATCTCGTCCTGGCGCTGATTCAATACCTTGACGTCCTGCTTCAAACCAGCGACATCTTCTTGCAGATCTTTTACATCTTCCTTTAATCCTCTTACGTCGGTCTTAAGCCCATTTATATCGGCCTTAAACCCTCTTACGTCGGCTTTGAGCCCGCTGACGTCGGCTTTGAGGCCTTTGACGTCATCTTTTAGACCGCTGATATCCTGTTTTATGCCACCCAGTTCCTGCAAGATTAGGTCCATCTTATCCATAAGCTTTACCTCATTCAACGTTCATAGGATAATTATAGCATCACATGTTCGAAACATCAATAGCGTTTTGACAAAATACAAGGCTCATATTGCTAATACCTGCACGAGCAGCTACCCATGGACATTTAGCCCTAAGAAGGAAGAAAGTTTTTTGGCCGGCTAAAAGAGAGCCTTCCAACGATTCATAATTTCCCTGACCTTTAGATATAACGAGGTCGGCTGCTTCTAATTCGTGTAAAAACTCCCGAGAACAAGCTTCCAATACAGTACCTAGATATTGATTGCCATTCTCTATAACGTGAGCTATATTTGTCATACCCACCATAACGGCATCTTCCATAGTGGCATCATTGAGTATAGGCCTTGATTTAACCGAATAGGCGATATCAGATGCATAGTGCGCCAATTGTTCTACCAGTAATTTATCGAATGCTATCTCCCCACTGTTATCGCCTATGATCAGTATGCGGTGGGCATTGGACAAAATCTCTTTAAACTGATTATAGTCGCATAGGGCAAAACCTGTGGATAATGCTTCGCTTATGCTATCTTCAACGTCGAATTCCCTAAGTATGCCCATATCTATGATATTTCCGGCTGCAGCAATGCGGATAGCCATAAAAAGCGGGTCATCGGCTTCTGCGATGCGTTCTTTTAATTCCGGGTATAATCGCATCGCCATGATGTTGGATTGCTCTTTAGCCCTTTTGAAGGGATCTTCTATACCCATCAGGCTGTATGCTTCCAATAAAACTATAGATGAATTCTCCGCAGGGCTCTTGCTATCATCGATAGATGGCAGTATTTTGGTCACTTCTTTTATAAGCCGACGCTGTTTCTCCTGATCTAGATCCGCTGCCATAAAAGCCGATATCACTTGCTTAAGATAGCACGGCGTGCATTCAGCTACGCACTCCATCAGCTTTCCACCTTAGCTTTCATCTGTTCTGATATGATATCGCGAGCACTGGCAAGCGCTTTATCTAGTGCTTCAGCGTTTTTGGCCCCAGCCTGCCCCATATCTGGTCGGCCACCACCGCTGCCACCCAGCGATGCAGCTATCCTCTTGGCTAAATTACCCGCATGTACGCCCTGTTGTACTGCAGATTTAGTCGCGCCTGCTACGATATTGACCTTTCCATCGCAGACACCAGCCAGCACAGCTACGCCATCTTTCAGCCTGTCCTTTATATTGTCCAGCATATTTCGCATAGACTGCATATCGACATTATCCACCCTATATACTATAATGCGAGTATCGCCTATAACATCGGCCGATGACATTATATCATCTATTGACACTGCCTTCTTATTTTTGGCATCCTGCACCTGCTGCTTGAGGTCTTTTATCTCTTTAAGCAGAGCCTCTACGCGAGACGGTACATCCTTAGGGGCGGTTTTCAAGATGACAGCTACGGCATCTAACAATCGTTGCTGCTGTTTGAAATATTCCAGCACTCCAAATCCCGTAACAGCCTCTATACGGCGCACACCTGCAGCCACACCTGATTCGCTTATTATCTTAAAAAGCCCGGCCTGGCCTGTGCGTTTCAGATGAGTACCTCCGCATAGCTCTTTGCTGTACGCATCTATAGATACCACGCGCACCTTATCGCCATATTTTTCATCGAACAATGCCATAGCGCCTGTTTTTCTGGCCTCTTCTATAGCCATCTCTTCTATAGTTACCTCAAGGTCATCCAATATATGTTTATTAACTTCATATTCAACCCTATCCAATTCTTGTTGGGTCATAGGGGCAAAATGCGAAAAGTCAAAGCGCAGCCTATCGGGCGTTACCAATGAACCGGCTTGCTCTACGTGCATGCCGAGCGTGTCCCGCAAAGCTTTATGGAGCAGATGCGTTGCCGTATGATTGCGGGCGGTAGCCATGCGACGTTCTTCAGCTACTGTAGCATGTACCCTATCGCTCACTGCCAGGCTGCCTTCAACCATGCATCCCAGATGGATTATACGCCCTCCGGTAGCCTTCTTGCAATCATAAACCTCCACGCGGGCGCCATTACCGTAGAGCCAGCCCGTATCGCCCACCTGGCCACCGCTATGTGCATAAAAAGGCGTCCTGTCCAATATGATTTCCACTTCGTCGCCTTCTACTGCCACATTGCGCAATTCGCCGTCTACAACAATAGCGGCTACAACACCGTCATCTTCGAGTTTGTCATATCCGGTAAAAACAGAGATTACATCATCAGGCAGCTCGGCGTATATATCCTCATCGCTGCCCATATAATTGGTCTGCTTACGCGCCGCCCTGGCGCGTTCCTTTTGAGCTTGCATTTGTTTCTCAAAACCATCCGTATCTATTTTCATGCCGCGTTCGCTCAATATTTCCTGTGTAAGGTCCAATGGGAAACCATAGGTATCGTATAGCTTGAACGCATCCTCGCCGTCAAGCGTATTAATACCTTGCGCTTTCATGCGTTCTATGACCTCCTCTAGACGAATCATGCCCTGATCCAGCGTTTGATCAAAACGCTCTTCTTCCATATTTATAACGCGCAGTATGAAATCCCTGCGCTGAGCCAATTCCGGATATGCCCCTTTGAAGTGCTCTATAACCTGATCGGTTACCCTATACAAAAAAGGATCGCGTATACCGAGCAGGCGACCGTGCCTTATGGCCCTGCGTATCAATCTGCGCATGACATAGCCGCGCCCTTCGTTTGACGGAAGTATGCCGTCTCCCGCCATAAACGCAGCGCTGCGGGCATGGTCGGTTATAACTCGGAGCGACATATCGTTTTTGTCGTCGCCTCCGTAAGATACACCAGCTATTTCAGCTACATAATCCAGAATCGCCCCTATGGTATCTATTTCGAATATCGAATCGACGCCCTGCATTATGACCGCCATGCGCTCCAACCCCATACCGGTATCTATATTCGGATGCTCCAATTTGTTATATGTGCCGTCTTCATTGCGATAAAACTGCGTGAACACGAGATTCCAAAATTCCACAAATCTATCGCACTCACACCCGACACCGCAATCAGGTTTGCCGCAGCCTTTATCCTCGCCCCGATCGAAGTACAGTTCCGAACATGGTCCGCATGGACCTACGCCTATTTCCCAGAAATTATCTTCTTTGCCCATGCGCACTATACGCTCCTCGGACAGACCGACATCATTATGCCATATATCGAAGGCCTCGTCATCTTCTTCATATATGCTGACCCACAGCCTGTCCACAGGCAGGCCTAGCACTTGCGTAACGAATTCCCAAGCCCACGGTATAGCTTCTTTTTTAAAATAATCGCCAAATGAGAAATTGCCCAGCATTTCAAAGAATGTGCCGTGGCGCGCTGTTTTTCCCACACGCTCTATGTCCGGTGTACGTATGCATTTCTGGCACGTGGTCACCCTCTTGCTCGGTGGCGTCTCTTGGCCGGTAAAATACGGTTTAAGCGGTGCCATGCCGGAATTTATCAACAACAGACTCTTGTCGTTTTTTGGTATCAAAGGAAAACTAGGCAGTATCAAATGCCCTTTGCTTTCAAAAAAATGCAAGAATCTATCCCTTATATCATCTACCTTAAGCCTTTCCATTGTATCCTCCTGCGATGTTCATTTACGCATGATTATATTATATAAGCTGCGCGTATGTCAATTTTTACGCCTGCGGCGCTCTAAATATGATACTATATCGTTCAACGGCATGGCATTGAGCACGTCGCCGGCCTCCAACCAAGCTTTACGGGCTATACCTATGCCGTATTCCATATCGTCTAAACCGGAGATATCATGGGCATCGGGATTTATAGCTATCTTAACGCTTCTTTCCTTGGCTATCCGACACCATCGCCAATCCAGGTCCAGCCTATGTGGATTAGCATTTAATTCCATTATCAGGCCGTGTGCGGCACAGGCATCGATAACAGCGTCCATATCCAGTCTATATTCTTCCCTGGCCAACAGCAGTCTGCCGCTGGGATGCCCCAATATGGTGACATACGGATTTGATACTGCCGCTAGCAGTCGAGCCGTCATCTGTTGCTCGGTCATATTGAAGTGCGAATGGACCGACGCTATAACGAAATCGAATTCTGACAGCAGGCCATCATCATAATCCAAGCTGCCGTCAGGCAATATATCGCATTCCACGCCCTTAAAAATATGAAAGCCATCCAACGAACGGTTCAGGTCGTCTATCTCGCGCCATTGCCTGCGCAAAATTTCTGGTTTTAGTCCGCCTGCATAGAACGCTGACTGACTGTGATCGGATATACCCATATATGTATATCCTCTGGCCATAGCCGCCTTTACCATGTCCGATATGGTGGTTATACCATCGCTGTAAGCCGTATGGATATGAAACAGGCCTTTTATATCGCTGCCATCTATAAGCTTGGGGAGCATGCCTTTTTCGGCGGCCTCTATCTCCCCCATATCCTCGCGAAGTTCCGGTGGAATGTATTCCAAGCCCAGAGCATGGAAGAATTCATATTCATCGCTGCAGGAAATGAACTCTTCTCCTCTGAAAAGTCCGTATTCGTTTATCTTTATGCCCATCTGCTTAGCCCTATGCCGCATGGTGGTATTATGCTCCTTGCTGCCGGTGAAATGATGCAGGGCATATGGATATTGCTTGGGCAACACCACCCTTAAATCGGCATTTATGCCGGAAAGCAGGCGTACCGACGCTTTTGTATCGCCGCTTGCTACGATGCTCTCCACCGACGGCAACTCTGTAAAGGCATCTATGACAGATTGCGGCGTATCCGATGCAGCTACTATATCTATATCCTTGGTGATCTCCTTCCGGCGCCTTAATGCACCAGCAATAGAGATATCGTATATGCCCTGGATGCTCTTAACCTCATCCAGCAGCCGATCGGCTGCTTTTTTAGCATCGCAATACAGAAATTGACCTTGATAGCGTTTCACATATTGTATACCCTTCAATATATTCTCCTGCATTTTACGTCCGAAGCCCTCCAGCTCTAGCAGCCTATTTTCTATACAAGCATATTCCAGTTCACCTATGGTCGTTATGCCCAGTTTTTTATAAAGGGTTTGTATGCGTTTGGGCCCAAGACCCGGTATCTTAAGCATCTCTATGAGACCGGGTGGTATTTCTTTTTTGAGTCTCTCATAATATTCCAGGTGACCGGTAGTAGCCAATTCGGTTATTTTTTTGGTTATGGCATCCCCTATGCCCTTTATATCTTTCAATTCGTTTAGGGCTATCAGCTCGTCTATATCTTTTTCCTGCGTCTCTATAGCTCTAGCCGCATTGTAATAGGCTCTGGACTTAAACGGAAGTTCGCCTTTGAGCTCTAGCAGGAGGCCTATGTCATTGAGTACATCCGCTATCTGTTTTTTATCCATAAATACCACTCACAATCCAATGATATATAAAAAGCCCGCTTATACGGGCTTTTAAGTTGCCATTATCTATATGTTATCGGAACAACGCTCGCATATGGTAGGATGTTCCGGATCCGATCCTATCGTGTCGCTGTATACCCAACAGCGCTCGCATTTTTGGCCCGATGCTTTATGCACATGGATCCTTAATCCATCTATGGTTTCGGCTGATGCCGCTTCCTCGGGTGCGCTGCCGTTTTTGACAGCAGCCTGAGACGTTATAAATATCTCGCTCAAACGAGATTCTTCGCTTTTCAGAAAATCGTACCACTGCCCATCGGCATATATATCCACTCCGGCCTCTAAAGATTGGCCTATCAGTTTTTGACTGCGCGCTGTTTCCAAAGCTTTCAGTACCTCATCGCGCACTTCTATCAATTTATCCCATTTCTCCATAAGCGCGTTGTCTATATAACGATCGTCAGCTACCGGCCACGATGCCAGGTGAACGCTCTGGGTGTCATTGCCGGCGCTGTGCGGCATATAGCGCCATATCTCTTCGGCTGTAAAACTGAGTACTGGGGCCAGCATCCTTACCATAGCATCCAGTATGGCATACAATACGGTCTGCGCTGAACGCCTCTCTTTGGAATCGGCTCTATACGTGTAAAGCCGGTCCTTTAACACATCCAGATAAAAATTGCTCATATCGACCACGCAAAAACCGTATATAGCGTGATGCACCACATGGTATTCATAGTTGTCATACGCCTCGGTTACCTCTTGTATCAATTGATGAAGGCGCATAAGAGCCCATCTATCGATCTCTTTCAACTCATCATACGGCATGGCGTCGGTATCGGGATTAAAATCGTAGAGATTTCCCATCAGAAAACGCGCTGTATTGCGTATTTTGCGGTATACCTCGGATAATTGTTTCAATATGGATTTCGATATACGCATATCACTTTTGTAATCAGCCGACGTAACCCAAAGCCGCAATATGTCCGCGCCATATTCCTCGACGACGTCCTGTGGATCCACTCCATTGCCCAGAGATTTAGACATCTTGCGCCCTTCGCCGTCCACTACCATGCCATGAGTTAATACCTCATCGTAAGGAGCGCGTCCGCGTGTGGCCACCGACGTCAGAAGGGATGACTGAAACCAACCCCTGAACTGATCATAACCTTCCAAATACATATTAGCCGGCCAACGCAAGTCATCTCTCGTCTCCAAAACGGCTGCATGGCTAGAACCTGAATCAAACCATACATCCATTATATCTTTTTCTTTTGTAAAACTCCTGCCCCCGCAATGCGGGCATGCAAAACCTTCAGGCAATATGTCGGCTGCATCCATGGCAAACCATGCGTCCGAGCCTTTTTGTCTGAACAAATCGCTGACAGCAGCCACTGTCTCATCGTTTATGATGGCTTCGCCGCAATCCTTGCAATAAAATATCGGTATGGGTACACCCCATAGGCGTTGCCTGGATATGCACCAATCATAGCGCTCACGGATCATACCGCTCATGCGCTCCTGTCCCCATGCCGGCGTCCATTTAACCGACGCCACCGCATCTAAAGCTTGTTGCCTGAAACCATCTATCGAGGCGAACCACTGCTCGGTCGCTCTAAATATAACAGGATTCTTACACCGCCAGCAATGCGGATACGAGTGCTGTACCGTTTTAACAGCCATCAGCATCTTATTGGCTTTCAACTCTTCTATTATAGCCCTGCCGGCATCCTCATAGAACATACCAGCGAATTTACCAGCTTTTTGAGTCATATACCCCTTATCATCCACGGGGTTTAATACTTCAAGACCGTATTTGCGCCCCACTTCAAAGTCTTCCTGTCCATGGCCTGGCGCTATATGAACGCAGCCTGTACCTTGCTCCAGCGTTACATATTCTCCCAGTATCACAGGCGATAACCTATCAAAGAATGGATGTTTGGCTTTAATACCTTCCAGTTGCTCGCCCTTAAACCGCTTTAATATGTCATAATGCCCCAATCCAGCATCAGCAGCCAGCGAATCGATTAGATCAACGGCTAAAACATATACCTCGCCATTGTCAAAGCGCACCAATCCGTATTCTATATCGGGATTAAGGCATACAGCCATATTAGCCGGCAGTGTCCATGCCGTAGTGGTCCATATAA
>JASGMM010000052.1 GCA_030156435.1 Clostridiales bacterium
ACAAAAATGGATATATATGGTGAATGTTGGAGGTAAGACATAAACAGTCGAGCCTTTAACATAGATTTTAAGCGCTTTCGGAGTTTCCGAAAGTACTCAATTTTTATCATGGAGGGGAAAGAAATGATAAGTAAAAAATTAAACGGCAAGTGGAAAGTATCACATGTCCCATATAATTCATGCATAAGCGACATACTGTGTGAAAACTTTGTTCCGGAAGGATGGCTTGATGCCAATATACCTGAAGACATACATGGTACATTAAGAAGAGCAGGAATAATAAGAGGTCATTATTACGGTAAAGACACCGATGAAGAAAAGTGGATAGAAGAAGTTGACTGGGTATACTACAAGGAATTCTACATAGGCAGCGAGTATAAAAAGGACAAGGTGGTTGTAGAGTTTGAAGGCCTTGATACGTTCTGCGATATATATCTTAACGGCATGCAGATAGGTTCAGGCAAAAATATGCACCTTGGGCTTACGATAGATGTAAAAGATAAGCTGAAATACGGAACAAGAAATGTAATGATAGTGAGATTCTACTCACCTGTAAAATTCGTAGAAGGCATGGATACAACAGGACTATTCTCAACGACTACAATAGACAGGATACTTGCAAGGAAAGCTCAGATGAACTATTCGTGGGATTTTTGCGGTAGATGTGTTACGACTGGTATATGGAAAGATGTAACCATAAAATCCTACGATCACAACTATATAGACAGCTACTATCTCTATACAAAGGAAATAGGAAATACAAGTGCAAAGCTTGGATTGGAAGTAGATTTATGCAGCTGTATAGAAAATAATGATAGATATACATTGACAGCTGAATTATCAAAGGATGGTAAAATTGCCGCAAGTTTTACCGGTACAGCTGATGAATTCAAAGCATTGGAACTGACAGTAGAAAATCCTGAACTCTGGTGGCCTCGTCCCTATGGAGAAGCTGCGCTCTACGATTTTACATTAACCTTAAAGAAAAATGAAGAAATAGTAGATACAAAAAAACAAAAGGTAGGAATCAGAACAGTAGAAATCATACAGGAAGATCAGGAGGATGGCAAATCCTTCATATTCTGTGTAAATGGGAAGAGACTTTTTGTAAGGGGAGCCAACTGGGTACCAATAAATGTAGTATATACGGATATAACGGACGAAGAATATGAGACATATATAAACTATGCGGTAGAAGGTAATCTTAGCATGCTGAGAATATGGGGAGGCGGAATATATGAAAACCCCAAGTTCTTTGAACTATGCGATGAAAAAGGAATAATGGTATTCTACGACTTCATGTTTGCCTGCGGGATATATCCTGAAAATGAAGAATTCCTGAAAAATGTATATGAAGAAGCGGTTTACAACATAAAGAAGTACAGAAACTATACATGCATTGTGCTTTGGAGCGGGGACAATGAATGTGATGAAGCCTTCCAGTGGGATATGAGACCATATGGATTCCTTGACTACAAGGTAAACAAGGTGGTATTAAAATCCGCTTGGGAGAAGTATGATCCTCACAGATTCTTTATACCAAGCTCACCATGTAGTCCTTTTGAGTTCTACAAGGGTGGAGACAATCCAAAGTCGCCTCACCAAGGGGATATGCATATTTATATTACTTCACCTTATCCTGATGATACCAGATACTATAAGAAGATTAAAACGTTCCGCCCAAGGTTTATGAGTGAGTTCGGGTTTATAAGCCTACCGGAGAAAGATACTTATTATAAGTTCAACTTTTTGAAAAAGAGCTTATTAGAGCAAAGCCCACGCATAAGTAAATTCTTTCCTACTTGGGAAAAGTACCTGTCAGATAATAATCACGATGAGATAATATATCGTTCACAGGAGTATAACTCCTATGGATTGAAATATTGGATAGAGTATATGAGAAGGCTCAAATGGACCTGCGCTGGGACACTTTACTGGAAGTTCAACGATCCTGTTGCAGATACTGTAAAAGATGGATTGTTTACAACTCTGATGGCTACAGTTGATATGTATAAGATGCCGAAGATGACCTTTTATTATACAAAGAGAGCCTATGAAGATGTGATATTGGTCTGTGATGATACAAGAGAGGGCTATGATATATATTCAGTAAGCGAGCTTGAGAAGGATCTTAGTGGAAAGCTCACTATATCCCATATGGATTTTGATGGAAATATCATGTGGAAAAAAGAGATGAACTGCACTGTTGATAGGGACAGTTCAAAGCTCTTATATAAATTAAACTTTAAGGAGCTTAATATTAAGGATAAATTCAGAGAGTACATCAAAGTTACATTCGAATCACAAGAAAGGACATTTTACAATAGATACTTTTTTGTAGATATATATGAATTCGACAAACTTAATTTCAAAGATGCGAGTTTAAAAGTTATCAAGGCCTGGAGGCAGGATGATAGCATATTTGTCACTCTAAGAACACAAAGATATGCACGTAATGTCCGCCTCAATATATTGGACCAAAAAGCAAGTTATGAAGATAATTACTTTGATATGGATGCAAACACCGAGAGGACGGTGGCTGTAAGGCTATATGATACTCAAGGTATAGAAGACAAGGTTTTATACATTGAAGGTAAAAATGTAGAAAGGCTACAAGTAACTTTATCAGAGTTATAATTGAGATCGGGGGTTTTTAAATGTCAGGCAACAAAATGTACAGTAGACCTATGATGTTAGTGCCTAATAAAATTGACAGGAGATATCCTGGTGGAAGAGAGATAGACAAGTTCCGCGGGCTGCCAAATCCAAAGGATGATACTTGTCCGGAGGCGTGGGTTGGATCGACAACCTATACATATCAGCACCAACTTGATCCCGAGTCAAAGCAAGGGCTTGCGGAGGTCTATACGGATAATGGGAAAGCCTATTTAAAGGATGTGATTGAAAGAGATCCTGTAAACTTTTTAGGAGAAAAGCATGTAGAACAGTTTGGAAGTGAGACAGGAATATTAGTAAAACTGTTGGATGCGCAAAAACAACTTGGGCTTCAGACTCACCCCGACCGGGATTTTGCTAAAAAATATTTTAATTCGAATTATGGAAAGGTTGAAAGTTGGTATGTCATCGGTACACGGGATGATCAGGATGAGGCTCCATATGTGTTACTTGGATTTAAGGAAGGAATTACAAGAGAAAAGTTTGAAAAGCTCTTTCTGGAGGGTAACATCACCGAAATGGAGAGATGTTGCCACAAGATACCAGTGAACGTAGGAGATATGTTTTTTGTAGATGCCGGTGTACCTCATGCCATAGGACCAGGCTGTTTTGTCATTGAGGTCCAGGAGCCATCGGATATTACAGTGGGAGCCCGTTTACAGCATTTTGATGATCCCGAAGAAGAGAAGCTGTTTATTGAAAGAACAATGGGATGTTATCATTACATAGGGAGAAGCTATGAAGATAATCTAAAGGCATACAAGATTGAGCCAAAAATTTTATGCCAGACAGAAGGCGGTACTGAAAAATTGCTGCTTGGAGAGGAACAAACGCCTTTCTTCAGCATAACCCGTGTAGATGTTACGGATGAGATGCGGGCAAGAGATTCAGGTACTTTTTCAATTGTGATAGTGCTGGATGGTAAAGGTACATTACTTTATGACGGTGGAAGTTGTAACATCAAAAAGGGAGATGAAATATTCTTACCTGCAGGTTTGAAAAACTTCTGTTGGAAGGCAACGGATGGTACTCTGTCATTAGTAAGGAGTTATCCCCCACAGGTACTGTAAGTATATTCATACAGGATGATATAAAAAATGAACAAGGGGGCGTGAAGATGGCATTAGAGAGAGTTAGCACAATATTAAAAGATGCCGATGAGCATAAATATGGTGTTGCAGCGTTCAACATATTCAATTATGAGATGATTGCCTGGGCAATACAGGTGGCAGAGGATGAAAGAGTACCTATTGTGATACAGTTCTATCCTGGATGGGATAAATACATGCCTATTAGCACAGCGGCGGTTGTTACAAAGGATCTGGCATCGAAAGTGAAGGTTCCAATAGGACTTCACCTGGATCACAGCAACTCCTTTGAATTGGCTATGTCTGGTGTAAAATACGGTTATCCTTCAATTATGATAGACGGTTCCACACTTGATTATGAGAGCAATGCAAAATTGACGCGTGAAGTGGTAAAAGCTGCTCATGCTGTGGGAGTTGAAGTAGAAGCCGAATTAGGCCATGTAGGTTCTGGTGCAAATCTGGATGATTTTAAGAACAGCGATCATTTTACCGATCCGGATCAGGCTGTCTCCTTTATAGAAGAAACTGGCGCTGATTCCCTTGCTATATCCATAGGGAATGGTCATGGACAGTATGTAGCAACACCCAATCTTGATTTTGAAAGGTTGGACGTAATAAATAAAAGGGTTGCAGTGCCCCTTGTACTCCACGGAGGCTCTGATATACCTGACGAACAGATGCAAAAGGCTATGCAACTTGGCATAAACAAGTTCAATATCGCAACGGAATTCAATCGTGCCTTCTATAATTCTGTGAGGGAAGTTATGAAAGAGAGCGAGACGCCAGCTGGATATATGTTTGAATGCTTTAGGAAATCAGAAAAAGCAGTAAAGGATTTCTTGCGCTATAAGATAAGGATGTTGAATCCAGGCGGTTATCACATATAGAATGGGGATTAGTTCTATGGATGTCGTTGGAATCGGAACTCCAACTCAGGATTTTTTAGCTCATATAAAAGAGCTGCCCAAAGAAAATGAAGCTACAAGGCTTCTGGAATATAGCTGGCAGGGAGGCGGAAAAGTCCCTACAGCAATGGTTGCTCTTGCAAGGCTCGGGGCTAAAGTAGGGATAATCGGTGTAGTTGGCGATTGCCCCTATGGTAGGTTTTGCATAGAAGATTTTAACCGCCATGGTATAGACACGTCCCGAATGGTCATAGACAGAGGAAAGGAAACTTCTTTCTGCCTCGTGTTATCTGAGGAGAAATCCAATGGCAGAAATATTCTATTCCATCCAGGTACTGCAAGAAAGCTTGAGATAGATGACCTGGACAGGGAATATATAACGTCGGGAAAATACCTGCATATTTCTGAAGCATATCCCGCAGTCAGGCAAGCAGCTATTTGGGCTCGTGAAAAAGGGGTGCAGGTAGTATTTGATGCCGATGGATATAGCCCCGAGATCGAAAATATGGTTCCTATGATCGATGTATTTATCGCTTCGGAATTCTATTATAGGGCAGTATTTAACGATGAGAATTACGAAGAGAATTGTAGAAAAATAATGGCACAAGGACCCAGCATAGTAGTCTTCACCTTTGGTGAAAAGGGATGCATAGCAATGGATAAGACCGGTTTCTACATGGTCCCAGGATTTAAAGTAAATGTTGTAGATACAACGGGAGCCGGAGATGTATATCACGGTGCCTTCATCTATGGGCTATTGCAGGGTTGGGACATTGAGAAGACGGCCCGCTTCTCAAATGCGGTAGCGGCGATTAAATGCACTAGAATAGGTGGGAGAGCTGGTATACCAACTCTGTCTACGGTTATGCATTTCCTTGAAACCGGAGAGATTGACTATACCGAAATAGATGAAAGAGTAAAGTACTATGAGAAATGTAGGGCTACAGCATTTAATGTCATTTGAGAACTGCTTTAATTAGTCAAAGCGCCCCATTAAATATGGGGCGCTTTGACAAAAACATTATGATAAATGCTTAAACTGCGGCAGCCAATCTTTATTGGCCTGGAACATCTCGTCCACCATCTGCTTTATTTCTGCAAGGCTTAGTACTGCCGATGTCAGGGGGTCGTAGCATATGGCGTGGAATACCTTCCTGGGATCGCCGGTCAGCGCGCCTTCTACAGCCAGCTCCTCGCATTGAGCGCTGATGCTGTTGAGCAGAGCCAGTTGCGGTGGCAGCGGCCCCACGTGGATGGGATTTAGACCGCGTTTGGATGCTAAGATGGGGACTTCGACACAGCAGCCTTCGGGGAGATTGTCTATAAGGCCGAAGTTTCGCACGTTGCCGTTGAATTCAAACATGGTGCCATCGCCTATGGTGGCATTGAAGATACTAGCCGCATATTCTTTGCCGCGCTTCAAGTCTATTTCATCTTTTTGCAGCCATTCTTTTACCTGATCCTGCCATGTATCCTCGCGTTTTAAATATTCCTTTAATACATAAGCATACTCGCCTGGATTCCAGCCGGTGCCGTGAGTACAATATTTCTCTATGAGATCAGGGCGTTTCCTGAACCATGCGTTATATTCTGAATTGTGCCCGCTGGATTCAGTTACATAGTAATCGAGGTGTAAGAACATCTCGTTTCTTACAATCTCTTCGTTATATATCTCAGGCCGTTTAATAGCCTCCCTTATGAGCGGGTAGGCATCCTTGCCGTTCCACTTATACTCCAGGTACCATGCTTGATGGTTGATGCCGGCGCAGAGGTATGTAATTTCTTCCATAGGGGCCCCTATCCAACGGGCCAGCATTTCAGCGGTACCCTGCACGCTGTGGCAAAGCCCTGTGACGTTCACCTTGGTTTCGCCTTGCATGGCTCTACACAGCATGGCCATGGGGTTGGTGTAGTTGAGGAATATGGCATCGGGGCAATAGCGCTCTATATCGTGGCAAATATCCAGCATAACGGGTATGGTTCTAAGGGCTCTGAATATTCCAGCCGGTCCGCGAGTGTCGCCTACGTTTATATCTACGCCGTATTTTTTGGGTATTTCTATGTCGTTTCGCCATATGTCGACACCGCCTGCCAGGATGGTGCATACTACCCCGTCAGCGCCGTCCAACGCTTCGGCTCGACTTTTTGTAGCTATTACTTTGGCGGGATAATGCCCAGCAGCCACAATTTTTTCTACAGCTTCCTTAGCAAAGGCCAAACGATCGTCATCGATATCCATGAGGGCAATGGTACTGTCAGCCAGTGCAGGAAAGGTGAGGATATCTCTGACCAGGTTTCTTGTGAAACCAAAACTACCGGCACCTATAAAAGCGATTTTTTTAGGCATGAACAACACCCCTTTTAAGTTTTATATTCATGTATATTCATGTATGTACTTTATACCATAACACGTAGAAAATCAAGGTAATTTTATGCGAAATATTAAATGCAAAATAATTGTAGTACAAAAAACATTTTAATAGATTCATTCCGCATGGAAGAGGTTCACATACGATCGCATATATGATAATATTATTCATAGATACATTTAGACAAGGGTGGGTTATTGAATAATGCATCAGGATATGCACGGAAAGTTTGCAGCAGATGATCGATTGATTAACCAAGCTGTTTTTCCTAGAGCTAATCTGAGGAAGGATATATATGCGCTGGCGTGGCCATCCAT
Organism: Clostridiales bacterium; assembly: GCA_030156435.1. Lineage (GTDB taxonomy): Bacteria > Bacillota > Clostridia > Mahellales > Mahellaceae > Mahella. The sequence continues at coordinate 7,356 of JASGMM010000052.1, forward strand.
CATTGAGCAGTTATTGATTATGCTGGTCGGCATTGTATCCACTATATTTGTAGGGCGCTTGGGCAAAGAAGAATTGGCTGCAGCCGGCATAGTTAACAATATCATATTTTTTTACCAGGCTGTGTTTGCCGCTCTGTCTACCGGTGCCACTGTGATAGTGGCTAGGGAGATTGGCCAACGCGATATGCCCAAGGCCAAAAAGGTAGCTGAACAATCTGCGATTATATCTATAGTGCTTTCTGTGGTTTTTACGGCCGCCAGTTTTGTATTCGCCGTGCCAATCCTAAAGCTTTTTTTATTAGGCGCTGATCTATCGGTGTTCGATGCCGTTCTATCCTTTTATAAGATAACCATATTGGGCTTACCGTTTATGATAATAAGTATCGTAATAGGCGGTGCGGTTAGGGGAGCAGGTGATACGCGCACACCCATGTATGTATCGATTCTGGTAAACATAGTCAATATGTTATTGGGGTATGTACTTATTTTCGGATATGGGCCGATACCGCCCATGGGCTTTTTTGGAGCTGCCCTAGCTGTTACCATTTCAAGGGTTTTAGGTGGTGTGGCCATGCTGGTGGTATTATATTGTGGACGAACCCCAGTATCGCTGTGCCGAAGGCCTTCATTTGTATATGACGTGGATATAATAAGGCGTATATTCAATGTAGGTATTCCGGCTTCATTGGAGCAAATCGTCATGCAGGGCGGTTTTTTGATGATGCAGATTCTGGTTATATCCATGGGCACGGTTCATTCAGCGGTCTATCAGATAGGTATGTCGGTGAATTCACTGGCTTTTATGCCCATATTTGGTTTTGCCTTGGCCGCCACCACATTGGTAGGCCAAAGCCTGGGAAAGAATGAACCGGATACCGCTGAAGCGTATGCCTTGCAGACCAACTATATATGCGTTGTCCTGATATCGATAATCGGTGTTTTCCTTTTCGTATTCTCAAGACAATTAGCTGCTTTGTATTCACCGGATCCGCAGGTTATAGACCTTGGCTCTACCGTTATCAAAATATTTGCGGTGGGTGAGCCGCTGCTGGCTATCATGTCGGTTGTATCGGCGGTATTGAGAGGGGCTGGCGATACCAAATATATAATGTATACCAGCATTGTAGGCATATGGATTTTCAGAGTTTTTATATCATTTTTGCTTCACAAATACTTTGCCCTCGGGGTTATCGGGGTATGGATCGCTATCATCGCTGATTTTGTAACTAGGGCTGCCATGTACTGGGTGCGGTTCAGAAGCGGTAAATGGAAATACATACAAGTTTGATGCAGCTATTGCAATGCATAAATATTTATGCTATTATAATGTTGGATTTCAGGCCATGGAGGCCTTGCGTTAAGATTGCCATGGAGGCAGTTTTGGGAAAAGGAGCCCAGAGCTGTCTTTTTTTGTTGCTATTTTGCATAGTAGGAGGAGAGGATACATAGATGCATATTCCCGATGGTTTTTTGGATGTCAAGACGGCGGCGGCTGCTGCTGCCGTCAGCGTTGTGGTTGTGGCTGTGAACAACAAGAGCATTAAGAGCGCTTTTAACCAACAGCCTGTGCCGTCCATGGGTATGATGGCAGCTTTCGTGTTTGCTGCTCAGATGCTGAATTTCCCCATCGCGCCTGGTATATCGGGGCATCTTTTGGGCTCGGCGCTGGTAACGGCGTTGTTTGGACCGGCGGCAGCCATGATTATCATGACGGCAGTAGTGGCCCTGCAAGCCTTTTTATTCCACGATGGCGGCATCATAGTGTTGGGGGCCAATGTGCTCAATATGGCTGTTATAGGTTGCTGGGCTGCTTATATTGTGCAGCGATTGCCTTTTGGGGATAGAGCTCGGCCGGTTTTGTGGTTTTTAAGCGGTTGGCTGTCTATCGTGCTGGCTGCCTTAGCGGCTTCAGTGGAGTTGGGGCTATCGGGTACCGTCCCGTTTAATGCGGTGTTATGGCCTATGCTCATGTGGCATGCTGCCATAGGCGCAGTGGAAGGCGTCATCACCGCTGTGGCGGTGCCGTTTTTGACGCGGATCAAAACAATGGCGCCCTGGAAGGAACAGGAGGGTGTGGGGTTATGAAAATCCAGTGGAAAAAGGCCTGGCCCTGGCTGTTGGTGATCGGGCTGTTGCTTTTATCGCCTTTTGCCTCGACCTTTCCGGATGGACTGGAAAGGGTAGCCCATGATCTGGGCTTTATAGCAGCCGAGCAGGAAGGAATGGCTTCACCTATGCCCGATTATACCGTGCCTTTTTTAGGCGAAGGGGGTATATCCACTGTAGTGGCTGGTGCCATAGGCGCGATTTTGCTGGTGATAATTTTCTTAGCAGTGGACAGGTTGATAAAGGCTCACAGATAAAAAAGGCCGGCAAGGCGAAATATCGCCGCCGGCCAAATCCATCAAAGGGCTTTTTGCGCTGTAAACACCAGCTTGCCTTCATTATCCAGGTCCACTATGATCTTATCGCCTTCGTGGAAATCGCCCTTCAATATCATATTAGATATCTGATTCTCTAGCTGACGGCGTATGAAGCGCCGGAGCGGCCTGGCACCGAATTGCGGATCATATCCCTCTTTGGCCAGATAGTCTTTCGCTTTATCGGTAACCTCGAGGTCCATACCCTGGCCTCTTAATTGCTGCCGGATCTTTTCCAGCATAAGTTCCACAATGGCCTTCATGTGCTCAGGCTCCAGGCTATGGAATATTATGATCTCATCCACGCGGTTCAAAAACTCCGGCCGGAAATGAGCCTGCAATTCCTCATGTATGAGTTGTTCCAGCCGCTCCTTGCTGTGTCCGGCTTGGTAATGCCGGGCCCCTATATTGGAGGTCATTATGATAACGGTATTCTTGAAGTCCACGGTTTTGCCGTGGCTATCGGTCAAACGCCCGTCATCCAGTATCTGCAGCAATATATTGAATACGTCGGGATGGGCTTTTTCTATCTCGTCGAATAATATCACCGAATAGGGTTTGCGCCTTACAGCCTCGGTCAATTGGCCGCCTTCTTCGTGCCCCACATAGCCCGGCGGCGCTCCTATCAGGCGCGATACCGTATGCTTCTCCATATATTCCGACATATCTATTCGTATAAGGGCTTCCTCGTCATCAAAGAGGAATTCGGCCAAGGTTCTGGCCAGTTCGGTTTTGCCCACGCCGGTGGGACCCAGGAATATAAATGAGCCTATAGGCCTGTTGGGATCCTTTAAGCCGGTTCTGGCCCGGCGGACTGCCTCGGATACAGCTTTTACTGCTTCGTCCTGGCCTATGACGCGTTTATGCAGTTCTTCTTCCATGCGCAGCAGCTTCTGGGCTTCTTCTTCCATAAGCTGATTCACCGGTATGCCAGTCCATGTGGCCACCACTTTGGCCACATCCTCCGCCGTTACTACGGCCGTTCGGCCATCTTTATCATTTTTAGAATGCCGTTGAAGTTCAACCGCCTCGCGCTGGCGTTTCAGATCTTCTTCTTGTTTCCTATATTGAGCTGCCTTTTCGTATTCTTCGTTTTTAACAGCAGCTTCTTTCAGCTTGCGCACCCGCTCCAACTCGATATCCAGTTTTTTTGTGTTGCCGGATTCCGATAGATAATCCACGTGTACCGCCGATGCGGCTTCGTCCAGCAAATCGATGGCTTTGTCGGGCAGGTATCTATCGGTTATATAGCGGTGTGACAGCGTAGCCGCCGCTACCACAGCGTCGTCAGATATGGTCACCCGATGATGGGCCTCATATCTGTCTTTTAACCCGCGAAGGATCTCTATGGTCTGTTCTACTGTCGGTTCGCTTATAAGCACCGGCTGGAAACGCCTTTCCAGCGCTGCATCCTTCTCTATATATTTCCGGTATTCATCCAGAGTGGTGGCTCCTATGCAATGCAGCTCGCCCCTGGCCAAAGCGGGTTTGAGCATATTGGCTGCATCCATGGCGCCCTCAGCGGCTCCAGCCCCTAATATGGTGTGCAGTTCATCGATAAAGAGTATGACTTTGTCGCCAGCTTTCCGTATTTCGTTCATGACGTTCTTAAGCCGTTCTTCAAACTCACCGCGATACTTGGTACCGGCTATCATGCCGCCCAAATCCAAAGCGATCACGCGTTTATTCAGCAGGTTTTCAGGCACATCGCCCATAACTATGCGCTGTGCCAGTCCTTCCACTATGGCAGTTTTGCCTACGCCAGGATCACCTACCAATACCGGATTGTTTTTGGTTCTGCGGCACAGTATGCGTACCACGCGCTTTATCTCGTCTTCGCGCCCTATTACCGGATCCAGCTTGCCTTCCTGAGCTTCTTTGGTAAGATCCCGGCCAAATTCCATCAATGTGGGATACTGCACGTCTTTACCCGACCTAGCGCCTTTTTTATCGCCGCCGATCTTCTGCATAATGCTGTCGGCGGTGATGCCATGATCCCTGAGTAATCTGGCGCCTAGGCCTTCGCCTTCCCTCATTATGCCTAAAAGCAGATGGATGGGTTCCACCAGCTCATCGCCCATCTCGCGGGCTGCCTCTAATGCTGCTTCCAACGCCATCTTAGCGTGGGGCGTCATGGCTATGTCTTGTTTCTGATTTTTGGTACCCTTGCCGGCCAACTCTTCTACTTTTTGTTGTATAGAAGGTTTATCCAGGTTTATCAGTTCATCCAAGCCGGCTTCAGGCGACAACAGAGCCAACAGCAGGTGTTCGGTACCCAAGTAATCGTGGCCCAGTTGCCGGGCTTCCTCATAGGCTTGTTGCAATACAGCAGTAGCATCTTCGGTAAAGGATAACAGCGGATCTTTATTCTGGTAGAAGGTAAAGCTGGGCAAGAACTCCCTTATCCAATCCAGATCACTGCGCCATCCAAAGGATGGTTTTATCATGTCGCGCCCTGCACACCGCTCACACAGATGCACCGATTGGCTTACGCCGTTGACTATGCGGGTTCTGTGAATGGTAGCCGGTCTCTCATGGCATATTTCACACAGCATACTTTCACCTCCTGTTTAACATTAATTAGGCTCCGGAAGTGCTTCCAGAGCCTGTAAAGTTGTATTGCTTATTTGTTTATTTTAACCTTTACGGCTTTGCGTTTAGCGCTCTCGGCTTTGGGTATGGTTATCTCCAGCACGCCGTTCTTAAAGGTGGCTTTGGCTTGCTCGGGTACTATATCGACATTTATAGGAACGGTGCGGCTAAAAGCGCCGCTGCGGCGTTCATGGACTATATAGCCTTTGCCTTCATCTTTGGTTTCCTCTTCATATTTACCGCTTATGGTGACATCGTTTTCGGTTACCTCTATATCGAGGTTCTTTTCGTCCAAACCGGGTACGTCGGCCTTTATCAAGATGTCATTATCGCGTTCCATCACGTCGACCCGAACATCGCCAAAGGCAGTGCCTTTTTCACCATACGGGATAACGCTCTCGGTCCAATCCATCAGCTCATTGAAGAGCCTGTTCATGCTGCGCCTTAAAGAGCTTATCTGTCTATCTAATTCATTAAACGGATCACGCCTTATTATATTCGCCATATTCATCGCCTCCTTAAATTATTTATTTATTTTCTATTTGGATCTTAACGCTGCGCGGCTTTACGCGCTCGGCCAAAGGTAGCCTTACCTCCAGCACGCCGTTTTTAAAGCTTGCCTGAACTTTTTCCGGTTCGATAGGTACCGGTAACCTAAAAGCTCTGTTGAATTTGCCATAAGTACGCTCAGCCCTTATTCTGCGAGCATTGTCTGGCATGGCAGGAGCTTTTATTTCTCCTGCGATGTTTATAGTATCTTCAGTAGTAGTTATTTCTATGTCATCTGCCTCTAATCCCGGCATCTCTGCTATGAATACCAATTCTTCGCCGGTGGAGTAGATGTCTACCGCAGGTATCACATCATATGACCCATTTGCCGCTTCTGGCAAATCACCGAAGAAATCGGCAAAAATCCTGTCCATTTCATTCCTCATCTGATCCAACATTCTAAAAGGGTTGTATCTGATAATATCTGCCATAACAACCACCTCCTACAATTATTTTTTTTGTTAGCACTCTCGCTTGGTGAGTGCTAATCACACTTATAATAGTAATCAAAATTCAATATATATCAATATCCATTATTGGCGATTATATGCACGAATTCTCTATTAAACTCGATTATAGAAAAATAATCTAATATAGCCTATTTTTTCACATTATTTTGGCGTTTTATGCTTAATATTGAAATATTAAGCCTCCCTGTGCGAAGAAAACGGGGAGGCTTAATGCTATACTATGGTTACATGATAATCCCTCAGCCATGTATCGATCTGGGCTAGATAGGCCAAAAGCTGTGGGCCGGTCATGAGCTGGCCGAACCACGGCAGGTCGAAGATATCCATATTCGATTGGGCTATACTGCGCACTGTATCGATATTTATAAGCGGCAATAGAGGCGATGAAGGATCGCTTAATATATCCAGCACCCACCGGCGGACCGATTCCAGGTATGCGGGATGGTGGGTCTTGGGATAGGGGCTTTTTTTACGCCACAGTATATCTTCGGGCAAAAGGCCTGTCAGCGCATGACGAAGAATGCCCTTTTCGCGCTGATTGTAGTACTTTATGTCCCAGGGAATATTCCATACGTATTCTACGATGCGATGGTCGCAGAAGGGCACGCGGACCTCTAGTCCTGTGGCCATGCTCATGCGATCCTTTCTATCCAGCAGTACCGGCATCCAGCGCGTGAGGTTGAGATAAAACATCTCGCGCATGCGGGCGCCTTTGGCGTCTTCGCCTGATAAACGCGGTACCTCCTTTAATGCCTCCTCATACCGATAAGCTAAATATTCCTCAGGCTTTATGCGTTTTAACACGTCGGGCGAAAGAATAGCGCATCGTTCCTTGGTCTTTATAGACCAGGGGAATGTATTGGCATTTAAGGCGTCCTCTCTGTAAAACCACGGGTAACCGCCGAACACCTCGTCAGCGCATTCACCTGATAGCGCCACCGTGGCGCCCTTTTTGATCTCGCAGCAGAATAGATACAGCGATGAATCCACATCAGCCATGCCTGGAATGTCGCGGGCATGGACAGCAGCCTTTAGAGCATCTACCAATTCCGGCGTATCTATTAATACCCTGTGATGCTGTGTTCCCAGAAACTCGGATATAATAGGTATCCAATCGGCATCAGAGTTAGGCTGGAAGGCGCTGCGCCGAAAATAGCGGTGGTTGTCTACGTAATCCACCGAATAAGTATGCAGGGGATCCCGGCCCTGGCGCCGAAAGGCCGCTGCGGCAAAAGCGGTAAGGGCGCTGGAGTCCAGCCCACCCGACAGCAGCGTGCATACCGGTACGTCGGATACCAGTTGCCGCTCCACCGCATCCTTGACCAGCCAGCGTATGGTATCAGCGGTGGTGTTTATATCGTCGCCATGGGGATGGCTATCCAGTGCCCAATATTGATGTATGTCCATGCCGCTGCGGCCATAGATCATGTAGTATCCCGGCCGCAATTCTTTTACATGTCGAAAAATCCCATGGCCGGGCGTGCGGGCAGGGCCTATGACCAGCACCTCGGCCAGTCCCTCGGCATCTACCTCGGGTTTTATATCAGGATGGGCCAGGATGGCTTTTATCTCAGAGCCGAATAGGAGGCCATGATCCATCTGAGCATAGAATAAAGGTTTGATACCCAGTCTATCGCGGGCCATGAACAAGCTTTGCGCCATATCGTCCCAAATGGCAAAGGCGAATATGCCGTTGAGGCGTTGTAGACAAGCTGGTCCCCATGCAATAAACGAGATCAACAGCACCTCTGTATCTGATCGGGATTGAAAGGTATAACCCAGGTATTTCAATTCCTGCCGTATTTCATCAGTGTTATAGAGCTCACCGTTGTATACGATGGTATAAGTATGGCCGTTGTGCTGGCGCACCATGGGTTGGCCCCCGCCCTCAGGGTCTACCACTATAAGGCGGCGATGGCCTAAAGCGGCCCGGGGTGACAACCACATGCCTTGGTTATCCGGTCCCCTATGGGTTAACGTAGCGGTCATGGCCTCTATAACCTGCCGCTGTTGTACCAGATTTATTTCCCAGTCTATCCAGCCGGCTATTCCGCACATATTTTATTCCTCCCCCATAACTTGATTAAGGCTGAGCCTAAACAAAAAATGGCACCTTGATATCGCTATCCAGGCGCCATTGCCTTATAAGTACCGTAACGACCCCTTTGCCGTTACATTATAATATATGCCGGCGGTGATAAAAGGGTTAATGTCGTTTTAGGATATTGGCGATGATCAATATGAGCAGCGATATGGCTATGATGGTGCCGCCAGGCGAAAGGTTAAGATAATAGGATGCTAAAATGCCGGAAAAGACCGAGGAAAATGAGAACGCTATGGAGTAGGCGATGGTCTGGGCAAAATTTTTGGCTACGCGCAGGGCGGTGGCCGCCGGTATAACCATAAGGGCCGAGACCAACAGCGCCCCCACTACGCGCATGGACAGGGCGATGGTTATAGCTACCATCATGGTGAACAGTATATTGATGGTATTGACCGGTATGCCCGATGTGGCAGCCGCATCCTCATCGAAGGTTATAAAGAGCAATTCCTTAAAGAGCATATAGACCAGCGCCGCCACCATTATGCCCAATACCAGGATTACGGTTATATCGGTCTGGGTAACCGAAACCAGGCTGCCGAATAGAAACCCCATGATGTTGATGGTGCTGCCCTTGGACAGGCTGAGCAGTATGGCGGCCAGCGCCATGCCTCCGAAGGTAGCTGCTGCTATGGATATCTCGGAATAGCGCGCGTATGCCCTTCGCAAATACTCTATGCCGAAAGAGGTCAGCAATATAAAAGCCACGGTGCCGATGGTGGGGTTTATGCCTATCAAAGCGCTGCCAGCTACTCCAGCCAAGGCCAAGTGAGATAGGGTGTCTCCTATCTGTGACAGCCGTCTGAGCACCAGAAAGCTGCCCACTAACGGGCATATGACCGAAATTATAGCGCCGGCCATAAACGCCCTTATCATGAAATCGTATGTAAATATCTCCATTTCTTCAGTACCGATATCATTCAATGTGGCTATGGCTTCAGGGGTAGGCATAGCATAGCGCTGAGAAAGGTAGCGCAGAGAAGCTGCCAATTCTCCGTCA
>JASGMM010000003.1 GCA_030156435.1 Clostridiales bacterium
AACAGACAGGGCCATCGCCCTTTTTGGCAATAAGGACGCAGGCGGTATTGTACTGCTTAAGACATACGATGAATACTATAAGGGATATGATGAAAAAGGTGAGCACAAACCGGGCTATGAAGAACTGATTGATACCCTTACTGCAAAATATCCCCTCGGACAGCCTATTCTCGGGGAAGAAGCAGAAAAAGGATTTATCCGGCTCTATGGGGCAATACTCCGGATCAGGAATATCCTTACCTCCTTCGATGATTTTGAAGGGAATGAAATCCTGTCTGAAAGAGATTTCCAGGATTATCAGAGTATTTATATTGATCTGTACCAAAAATATGTAAAAAATACTGATGCTGACAAAGAAATTATCAATGACGATATAATTTTCGAGATTGAACTTGTAAGACAGATTGAAGTAAACATTGACTACATCCTTATGCTTGTGGCCAAATACCAAGAATCAAACTGCAAGGATAAAACTATTCTTGTGACCATTGATAAAGCCATTAATTCAAGTATCGAGCTTCGCAGCAAGAAAGAGCTGATCGAACGTTTCATTGAGCAGGTCAATGTATCTACAAAAATAGATGAGGACTGGCGTAAATTCCTGCATGAGCGTAAGGAAGAAGATATAGCGGCGCTTATAGAAGAAGAAAAATTAAAGCCTGAAGAAACTCGACGGTTCATTGATAACGCACTGCGTGATGGTGCGCTGAAGACAACCGGTACAGCTATTGATAAAATTATGCCGCCTGTATCGCGCTTTGGAGGCAATAGAACTGCAAAAAAGCAAGGGATTATTGAAAAACTGATGAAATTTTTTGAAAAATATTTTGGGTTGGTATAGTTCACTTATTTTTTATAATTCTACCACATATCCGCTCAAATGTGCTAAAATAGATAAGAGAAAAGAGATGTTGGAGGTCCTTTTTATGCAGCTAGAGGAGATAAAATCATTGGCGGATAGGATAAAAGCCAATATTTCCCGGGTTATAGTGGGCAAGAGCGATGTGATGGATTTGGTACTGACGGCATTGATAGCAGGCGGCCACGTTTTGCTGGAGGATGTACCCGGTATGGGCAAGACGATGTTGGCCAAGAGCCTTGCCCGTTCTATCGACGCAGAGTTTAAGCGTATACAATTTACACCGGATTTACTACCTTCTGATCTTACAGGCATAAACTTTTATAATCAAAAACTTGGCGAATTCGTGTTCCGGCCGGGTCCGATATTTTCGCAGATATTGCTGGCCGATGAGATAAACAGAGCCACGCCGAGGACACAGTCCAGCTTGCTGGAGTGTATGGAGGAAAAACAGGTTACTATAGATGGGGAAACCCATCTTTTGAAGCAGCCGTTCTTCGTTATAGCGACGCAGAACCCGGTTGAAATACAGGGCACATTCCCATTGCCGGAAGCGCAATTGGATCGATTTTTGATGAAGATAAAGCTAGGTTACCCGACGTTGGAAGAAGGTAAAGAGATATTGAGCCGTTTTAATGGCGATAATCCGCTGGATTATATGGAAGCTGCGGGCGATGCTTTGCAGATAGCCGATGCGCAGGCGAGTTTTAGCGCTGTATTTGTAAGTGATGCCATAAAGGAATATATATTGAAAATAGCCGAGGCTACGCGCCAACACCAGGGAGTAGCATTAGGCGTCAGCCCGAGAGGTTGTCTGGCCATAATGAAATCGGCTCAGGTATGGGCGATATTAAAAGGCAGGGATTACGTATTGCCCGACGATGTGCAGGATATTGCTGTTCCGGTGTTGAGCCACCGTATCATTTTAAAAGGCAATGCCAGAGTAAGAGGAACGGCGGCCGAAGAGATAATACAAGGAATACTCGAGGAAGTACCGGCGCCTACAGAGGATCTTCAGGAAGCATAAGGAACGTGAGTTATATGGAGTTTGTTTGGCTTATCATAGCGTTGGCTGTCGTGGTCTATGCCGGAGATCGATTGTTTTCATATTTTGCGTTGAAACGCGTCGCTTATATGTGCCGATTTGAGCGCGAGGCTGTCTTCGAGGGCGAGAGCGTGAGGCTCATAGAGCAGCTTATAAACGATAAACCCCTGCCCATATTGTGGCTAAAAGTAAGATTGCAGATGCCGCTGGCGTTAAAATTTGAAAATACCGCTTTTGTGGATATAAGTGATAAACAGTATTACCAAAGGCTATTTTCATTGCTTGGTTATCAGCAAGTGACGTGCAGGCATGTATTGAATTGCATTAAGCGGGGCTATTACGTCATAGACGATGTGGATATGATATCGGGGGATATATTGAGCGGACGGCGCTGTTATGAAAGAGTACCGATGAATATGCATTTTTTAGTCTATCCGCGTTTTATAGATGTGGACGACGTGCTCATACCGGCGAGGCTTATAAATGGCGATATGATAGTTAAGCGCTGGATAATAGAGGATCCGTTTCAGATAGCAGGATTCAGGGATTATATGCCGACAGATAGCTTGAATAAGATCAATTGGCTGGCTACCGCTCGCCAGCAACGGCTTCAAGTCATAAAACACGATTTTACGGCTTCTTCAAGCATGATTATAATGTTGAACGTAACCTATAAATCATCTTGGGTAAATTATAATGTGCTTGAGCAAAGCATAAGGCTATGCGCTTCGCTGGCTCGGGAAGCTGTGGATAACGGTATACCTGTGGCGGTTATCAGCAATGGTCTGCTCAAAGGCTATGATGATGCCATTCACATGGAAACGCCTCTGGGATGCAGCAATGAACACATGACAGGTATATTAGAAGATCTGGCCAGGTTGACTTTTGAGTATGAGGATGATTTTTCTGTTTTTTTGAACGGTGAAATAGAGCAGATACCATATAACGCGGATATCCTTATATTGACGTCGTATATCGACGATGATCTGGCGGCTGCCATAGTTGATATCGATAAAAGCCGTATATCGGTGCGAATGGGTTTTATGGAGGACGTCGATTGGGAACGCTATGAGTTGAACGATGTGGATGTATATACTATAACCGAGGAAGGGGCGATCAAATGACAGCGCTTTTAAAACGAAATGGTTTTAAAATGTTAGAAGCAGCAGCGGAATTTCTGATATATATGCCGTGGATGTTTTGCCTGTATTATGTTTTATTTGGCGATACGCGATTTTTTGATTTCCTTCCCCTTGAAATTTTATTCTTGATGATGGGCTTGTTTATAACCGATTACCTTATAGCAAAGCACAAAGCCATATACAAGATATCGGCCTATATGATAGGCGCAATACCGGTTGCCATAGCAGTGTTCTTGCTGGGCATATATGTTGATCCGTTTTTTGCCGCAATATACGCTCTGTATCTTATAATATGTTATATGCGCGGCATGGCTTTTGCCACGCATGATATGAGGGTTTCGTATAGCCAGAGCAAGTTTATGTTTGGCGTAGGCGCGCTTATGGCGGCCTTTGCTTTATCTATGTATCTTGGATATTTGAGATGGTTTAGCAGCTATATAATATGGTGTGCGGTTGTTTTTATCGCCATGTCCATTATAATACTGAATCAATTGCAACTGGTTCGCATGCTGGATATGATGAATGCCGAGGCATATGCCACGCATAGGGATGTGAGGTTTAGGAATTTCATATTTTCGCTGATAATAATAGGGCTTATAGTATTCATATTCGAGATCAAAGCTGTAGTGCAATTTTTATCATTGCTGGTAACATATATAGGTGATGGCTTAAGGCATGTACTGCTTGTAGTGATACAGTGGCTTATAACATGGCTGAACGGTTTATTCGGACCTTCGGAACAACAGGGCACCGCGCCTCCTGTGGATCTCAGCCAATTTGCCGACAATACAACTTCTCCTATCGCGAACATTATAAGGGCCATTATGGAAGTAGTATTTTACGCTGTGGCTATAGCCATAACAGCTTTTTTGGTTTATCAATTGATCAAGGCGCTGGCGAGATGGATTTCGTCTATGATGGAAAGATATACGGCTGGGGATGAAGAAAGGAGCTTCATATTATCGTTGGACGATATAGTGGATCGAAGTTCATCGCTAGGGCAAGATATAAGACGGCGTATGAGGCGCGCGCTGAGGCATTTTGAAACGCCTCAACAACGCATACGTTTTTTGTATGCCCAGACTATAAAACGCTTTGCCGATAAAGGTTATGAAATAAAACCGCAGCAAACGCCCGATGATATTCATTCATCGATAAGCGGTCTACAGCCTGGCGCAGATCCCGAGTTTAAAGAACTGACCGAACTATATAATAAAGCCCGCTACAGCCATCACAGCGTGAGCGATGAAGAAGCGGCACGTGCCAAACGATACAGGGATAGGCTATTCAGGATGAAATTGTAACTATATGATTTTGCCAATTATCATCGAATGTTCCAAAAGGTCATCGCCTATTTTATATACATCGCCGGCGCCCATGGTTATTATTATATCTCCCGGTTGGCAGTTCTCAAGGATATAACGCTCGATAGAGCTGAAATCCTGCATATAAATCGCATTTTGACCTGCTTGATTTATCCTCAGGGCCAGATCTTTTGAATTTATAGAGCCATCATCAGCCTCTCTCGCAGCGTATATGTCTGTGATGATAAGATGGTCTATTCCGTAGAATGCCGACGCGAATTCGTCCAGTAAAAGCCTGGTACGCGTGTAGGTATGAGGTTGAAATACGCACCATATATGGTTATGCGGGTAATTCAATGCCGCTTGTATGGTGGCCTTTACTTCTGTAGGATGATGCGCATAATCGTCTATGACAGTCACACCTTCCTCTAACTGTCCTTTCACTTCGAAACGCCTGTGCGCACCCTTGTAAAGGCGTAAGGATTCTTTTATCATTTCAATATCTATACCGCATAAATCGGCTACCGCCACTGATGCCAAAGCGTTATAGATGTTATGCCGTCCAGGTATACTGAGCGAAAAACGTCCCATATTTAGCCCGCCGCAGTATATATTAAACGACGGAATGCCTTTTTTATCAAAAGTTATGTCAGTGGCCGTCCAGTGTGCCGGTTTATCTATGCCATAGGATATTGCCTTGCCGGGCATATCGTTTAATAGTCGCTCTACAAGCGAATCATCTATGCATCCTACCACATAGCCATCATCGGGCGTTAATTTGGCGAATGATAAGAATGCATCATATATAGCATCCAAATCCTTAAAATAGTCGAGGTGATCCCTCTCTATGTTTAAGATTACCGCTATATACGGATAAAACTTTAAGAAACTTTCTACATATTCGCATGCCTCGGTTACAAAATACTGACTTTCCCCTACGCGTACATTACCGCCTATAGCGTCCAGTTCGCCGCCTACCAGTACAGTAGGATCCAGACCGGCATTCTGCAAGATAATGGATATTATAGAGGTGGTAGTGGTTTTACCGTGTGTGCCGGCAACAGCTATACCTTTGCCATAATTTTTCATAATTTGTCCTAAAAATGTGGCCCTATCCACTGTCGGAATGCCAAGCCTATCGGCCTCATTGAGTTCTGGATTATCATTATGTATAGCCGCTGTGTAAACTACCAGATCAGCGCCATTTACATTATCTGCTTTATGTCCTATATATATAATAGCGCCGGAATCAGAGAGTTTTTGGGTTAAAGTCGAAGCCTTTATGTCAGAACCCGTAACTATGCAACCCTGCCGGAGGAGTATTTGGGCCAGGCCGCTCATGCTTATGCCACCTATGCCGATGAAATGAATGTGTTTACCCTTTAGCTCTTCAATATTTATATTATTCATAATACAAAGGTTAAAAAACCTTTAGCACGTCCCTTCATGATGATTTTATATTATATTATTACCCATTTGATATAGTCGATACCGTGTTTTTCAGTCTACGAACATTATATGTATCACGTGCTTATTATACCACATTGCCGGATAATAAAATAGATGCTGCTGTTGAATATTTCACAGATTGGTATTTGGAGAATAAGATATTATTAAAGATTAAAAATATATTGAATTGAGGTATTTCCGATGAACCAAAGCGTGTCGCGGGAGAGTTTACTTCAGGTTATAGACAAATATAAGAGCGTGCCTTTTGTCCATAACGGGCGTTCCATGGATGGATTGGATTGCCTTGGGTTCGTAGTGTTGTTTTACAAAGAATTTGGCATATATATACCGGACAGCGACGGCAGTGCTATAGGAGAGCGGTGGTTTCGCGACGATCCCGAACGGTATATACGCGGTATAAAGGCATTGGACGGTGAAGATGTGGGTATGGAACAATTGCAACCCTTGGACCTGGTGTACTTTACATTACGCCGGCATATAATAAATCACACCGGCATTATGATAAGTAAGAACGAATTCGTACACATGTTTCCTAAAAAAGGGCTTATGATAAGCCAATTCGATCTATTCTGGAAGATACGCTTTAGAGGCGGCAAAAGGCTTGTATAAGTTTTGCTTATCGATGCCATAAGTTATCTTTATTTTACAATCCTGCTGCGATGCAGTATATTGTTTAATAATTACTGCATAAACGGAGGATTTATTTTTATGTTAATGGGTTTGATTATGACATTGCTCATCGCACTTGCATCTAAGCTGTTGGTAGGTTTACCTATACTTTCGGTGATGGGCACTATGGTTACCGCAATAGTATTGGGAATGATATGGAGGGCTGTGATCGGTGTGAAACAACAAGCCCAGGTCGGTATAGATTTTTCGGCAAAAAAATTATTGCGGTTAGGAATAATATTAATGGGGATACGCCTTGATATATCCGATATATTGGCTGCCGGCCCCAAGGTGGTATTAATGGCCGTATTGGTAATAAGCTTTGCTATGCTGCTGATACCGCGGTTGGGAAAGCGTTTCGGCGTAGATACGGTATTGGCTGTACTGGTGGCATCGGGTACTGCTATATGCGGAGCTGCGGCTATAGCCGGCGTAGCCCCTATGGTTAAAGCTGATGAGCAGCGCACAGCGGTATCCATAGCTATCATAGCCATACTTGGTACGGTTTTTACTTTTGCCTATACGTTTTTGAATTCTGTCTTCACTATACCTGCATATACATACGGTATATTATCTGGTTCTACGCTGCATGAATTAGGACATGTTATAGCAGCTTCCTCAACGGGCGGGCAACAGAGTATGGATATAGCATTGATTATAAAGCTCACGCGAGTAGCGTTTCTGGTTCCTGTGGCTTTTATATTGGGCATAATATTTATGGACAAAGACGACAGGAAGAATATAGGCTTCAGGGATCTGCCTATACCGTGGTTTGTATTGGGTTTTATAGCTTTTAGTATTATCAATACGATTGGTATACTTTCTCCATCGGTCACTGATTTTTTTACTCAGGCCAGTGTGTTTATAATGACTATGGCTATGGCTGGTTTGGGCCTCAATGTCGATTTTAATGCTTTTGGCAAAATGGGGGGACGAGCGCTGGGTATGGGAATAATCGGCTCTGTAGCGTTAAGTGTCTTTGGCGGTATCCTAACGATGTTACTGTTTTAAGGGCATATCGATCAACAATTGTTTCCATTTAATGTTATGTACAAATTCAACGAATACTGCGGATGCTGGAGTTAAAGCTACATGAACAGGTAATAGAGTGTAAAAATATCGTCTCATGTCTAAACCTTTTATAGTAGCAGCTTTTAAAATTCCGGCTTCAATCTCTTTTATAACTGTACATTGCGATATTATGGAACAGCCTAAACCAGCCTCTACAATTTCTTTTATGGTCTGAGTGCTGCCCAATTCCATGGCTATATTGAACTGCTGCAGCTCTAAACCGGCTGCTTTCAATTGTATTTCCATGATACGTCGGGTGCCTGAACCTGGCTCGCGCAGTATAAGCGGCATACTTTTGAGCTGCTCAAGCGATATGATATCGTCGGAAATCTGCTTATTGTTTGGTGATATTATAGCCACAAGTTGGTCTTCCATAAACGGCTTAAGCTGTAGATCAGGGTTGTCTACCGGTCCTTCTATCAATCCCACATCTATAGTTTTATTCAGCATTCGCTGTGATATATCATAGGTATTGGCTACCGAAAGGGCTATATTGATATTAGGATACATACGCTTGAATAATACCAGAGCTTTGGGTATCACGTATTCCCCTATAGTTAAACTGGTCCCTATTGATAACGGTCCTGTAATGGTTTCTTTCATCTTCATTAAAGCCTGCTGGGATTGGCCATAAAGCGTTGCGATTTGTTCGGCATAGTGGCGTAAAACACGTCCGCTTTCGGTTAATGTTACTTCTTTATTGTTTCTTTCGAACAGCTTTGTGCCATAAAGGCTTTCCAGCGCTTGTATATTCATGCTGACGGCCGGTTGTGTCATATGCAGCGATTTTGCTGCGTTGGAAAAACTGTGATGACGGGCAACAGCTAAAAATATTTCCAATTGATTATCCATAAGGTTCACCTCAAAAAAAGATTTAACAATATTTTATTATATACCCGATCGATTAAGCAATAAAATTCTTTTCTTCATACTTTACATTTATCACAATGGGTGATATACTTATATCAATCTAATCCCTTTACCATAGGGGGGTATATTTCATTGCAAGGATGGTATTAATATGGACATAAAAGAAGCTGTTAAACAACGCTATGCTGATGAGGCATGTTGCGACGACAATCTAAGCTGCGGCGGTCAAAATGTATACCTGGTCGACTTAAAGGCTGGGCAATGGCTGCTCGATATAGGCTGTGGCCGTGGCAGCGATGTGCTTAAAGCGGCTGCTCTGGTCGGTGAACAGGGCAAGGCCGTAGGGGTGGATCTCTCGCCGGATATGATAAAAGCGGCTGCCACAGCAGCGGAGCAACAAGGCGTGAGTAACGTTGAGTTTTATCAAGGCGATGTGGAAGCGTTGCCTTTGCCGGATAGCGTTTTCGATGCGGTTATAAGCGATTGTGCTATAAATCATGCACTGGATAAAAAGCGCGCTTATGCGGAAATATTTCGCGTATTAAAGCCGCAGGGCGTTATGGTAGTATCGGATGTGGTGGCGTTGGAGACGCTGCCTCAAGAGATAAAGGATGATCCGGCGGCATGGGCGGACTGTTTCGGTGGGGCCATAAGCGAAGAGGACTATATAGATGCTGTAAAAGCAGCAGGTTTTGCTGAAATAGATATGCTCAAACGTCGGGAGTACATCAAAAATGGATACAAGATGGCAAGTATTACCTTGAAAGCTGTAAAGGAGGTGATATCATGAAGGCCATAACAAAGCAATCGAACGCTTGCTGCACACAGACCAAGGCAGTAGCTCAGTGCTGCTCCAAGTCTTCCAAGCTTATGGCAGGTTGCCACGACTAATTTACGTTATTGCGGCCGGAGCGGCTTCAAAATCATCGCTGCGGCCGCCACCTTTTTAAGTTTTTTAGGAGGATGATATGTACTGGAGCAAATACAATGTTGTGATACCGCATGGAGATAAATATGCTTTAATAAATCCATTGGCAGGCAGCTTTGATATCGCTGATAAAGATGAGATACAAGCGCTCAGGGATGGCATAGCCGATATGGATCTTATGGATTATGCTGTATCGCGCGGTTATATATATGATGACGAGCAACAAGAGAAGGCGGCCTTGGATGCGGCATACAGCGAATTTCAGGATATAATGGCGACTTCTCAAACCCAGGTATTATTGATACCGACCTATGACTGTAACTTCTCGTGTATATATTGTTATGAAAGCGGCGTGGCTGGCAGGAGCGGTATCATAAGCCGCGAGGCTGTAGACGCCTTCTTTGATGATATGGAGTATAGGCTGGGCGATGAAGCGGTTAGACCGTATATAACCCTGTTTGGCGGTGAGCCGTTACTCAACCGTCCGGGGCAGAAGGATATTATTGCTTATACAATAGACAAGGCAGCCGATAATGCTTATGAGATAGCCGTAGTGACAAATGGTTATTATCTGGCGGATTATTTGGATATATTATCTCGAGCACATATAAGGGAAATCCAAGTAACCTTGGACGGGCCGCCTGAAGTCCACAACCGCCGAAGGCGTCTTAAGGGCGGGCAGGACAGCTTCGATACCATTATGGA
Source organism: Clostridiales bacterium (assembly GCA_030156435.1). GTDB lineage: Bacteria > Bacillota > Clostridia > Mahellales > Mahellaceae > Mahella. The sequence continues at coordinate 10,064 of JASGMM010000003.1, forward strand.
AGGCATAGCGGCGGCTATAGATAAAGGCATGCCCATAAACCTGCGCGTGGTTACTGATAAAGATAATATAAACGATTTGCCTCGTTTAGCGGATATATTGGAGCATAGGGGCTGGTTGGATTTGCCGCCGGAGCGTTTTAAGGTGCAAATCGGACGCAACTACGATCCGTTTAATTGTTTCGGAAATAACGACAGCCTTATGGACAGGGCGCAGTTATGGGCGGATTACACCGAGCTATCCCATCAATATCCTATATTGAAGAAGTTTCATCAACCCGAATTCAAGGGCTTGAAGCAAGCTATCGAAACCGGCAGCATGTACGCGCCTACATTTGATACGTGCCCTGCCGGCAAGAAAGAATGGGTATACGATTTATATGGAGATATATATGGCTGTACCGCAGCTAGCGGTAGAGAGGAATATAAATTGGGAACATACTTCCCTGAGTCGAAGATATTTGAAGATAGATTGGAACCATGGCGCCGTCGTGATATCCTTCACATAGAACAATGTGCATCCTGTCCTGTAGGTATGGTATGCGGAGGGGGATGCGGTGTCATGGCTCACCAGAGGTCTGGGGAGGTACTGGCGCCCGATTGTGAACCCATAGCCGATATATGGGAATCGGCATTAAAATATTACGATATATGACAGGAGGCTTAATATGGTTAGAGAAATAAACGCGGATCAATTTGATGACGTGGTTTTAAAGGCCCAAAAACCGGTTTTAGTGGATTTCTACTCGAATGATTGCCCGCCTTGTGCGGCATTAAAACCCATATTCCACCGTTTGGCCGAAGTTTACGGCGAGTATATGGATTTTGTGGAGATACACAGACAGGACAATAAACAACTTGCACTGAGCTTAAATGTTAAAAGCAGCCCCACGCTATTATTTTACAAAAATGGTCAAGAAGTTAATGACAGGTTGAATGGCTATATAAGTAAACCGATGTTGCGCAAGGCCATAGAAAATGTGACCGGCGTATCGTTGCTGGATAAACCGCCTAAAGAAATCGACTGCGATGTGCTTATACTTGGAGGCGGCCCTGCCGGGTTATCGGCCGCTTTATATGCAGCCCGATCAGGCTTGGATACCGTATTGGTGGAGCAGGACCTTATAGGCGGCCAGGCGGCCAAAACCTTCATTATAGAGAATTACCCGGGTACCGACGGCCCTATAGAAGGCAAAACTCTCACAGGCCATATGGCTGATCAGGCGCGCAGTTTCGGAGCGAGATTGGAGGACCTTAAGGAGGTGCTGGATGTAAATCTGGATCCATCGCGCCGTTATGTTCGCACAGAGGATACGCTTTATCGTCCTAAGGCCGTTGTAATAGCCACGGGCGCTGAGCCGCGCAAGTTGCCGGCGACAGGTGAGGATGTATTCCGCGGAAAGGGTATACACTATTGTGCCATATGTGACGGGGCTATGTACGAAGGCCGGCATGTGGCGGTGATAGGAGGAGGTAATTCGGCGCTGCAGGAGGCTCTATACCTGTCCCGTATAGCCGAGCGCGTGACTATAATACATGAATTCGATGATTTTCAGGGTACAAAGATAGCGCAAGAAAAGGTCTTTAGCACGCCCAATATAGATGTCATATGGCATTCACATGCTATAGAAGTACTGGGCGATGGCATGGTAAACGGCCTTAAGTTGAAAAACCTCAGCAACGGCGAAATAACTTCAATACCGATAGACGGCGTTTTTGTGTACATCGGTACCGCGCCTCACACCGATATGTTCAAAGGACAGATCGCCATGGATAAGTACGGTTATATGCTAGCCGGCGAGGATATGAAAACGGATGTAAGCGGTGTATTTGCGGCCGGAGATGTGAGGCAAAAAGCCGTACGGCAGGTGGCTACTGCTGTGGGCGATGGCGCTATAGCAGCCATAAACGCCGAGAGATATTTAAACGAGGTATGATGAGATGGCTATGGATATACAAAACGATGCCTGCGGCAGTGCGAGCTGTTGCTGCCAGGATGAGCAGATAAAGACCACCGATTGCATGGTATGCGGGCATCCATTGATCTATTCATCGCAGCCTATCGTTATGGCGTGCAGCTATTGCGGCAAAGAGCAGCAAGCGTATATTTTCTGCCCGGATGGGCATTACGTATGCGATGAGTGCCATGCCAAGGACAGCCTGACCATTATAAAAGAATATTGCATTTCCAGCACTACTGCAAATCCGATGGAATTAGCTGAAACCATCATGGCCGATATTCGCATACCGATGCATGGTCCGGAACATCACGCTCTGGTACCTGCTGTACTGGTGGCAGCTTACAGGAATTTGACCGGTAAGGTAAGCGATAACGATATAGAGCAGGCGTTGGAGCGAGGCAGCGGCGTGCCGGGCGGAGCTTGCGGTTACTATGGCGCTTGCGGAGCCGCTGTCGGTTTGGGCGTGGCTGTCAGCGTTATATTCAAAGCCACGCCGCTTACGCCGCTGAAGCGGTCTCATGCTAACAGGATTACCGCTCGTGCGTTGGATGCCATAGCCGACGACGGGGGTGCTCGCTGCTGCAAACGCGCGGTAAGGCGGGCGATAGAACAGGCTGTGATCTATTTCAAGGATGAATTGAAAATAGAGTTCCCGCTTTTTGACAGCCCGCATAACTGCATTCACAGCGTGCGTAACAGAGAATGCCTGGCAAGATGCGTTTATAAGAATTGAGTTGCTATCTGCAACGCAAAATCGTAAAAATGGAAATAAAATACCTCTGGAAAAAATACCGAATATGAATTAAAATATAAAATATATAGATAATGTTCGGAAAATGATTCTGGAGGTATTTTATTTTGCAAGAATTTAAAAGGAACGAGCGCATCAGTATTATAACAAAGATATTGATAGAGCATCCCAATCGCGTATACGGTTTGGATTTTTTCGTAGATATGTTTAAAACCGCTAAATCCACTATAAGCGAGGATATAGCCATTATAAAAGATGCTATGGCAAAGTCGGGTATGGGTGATATATATGCGGTATTGGGAGCGGGCGGCGGCATTCGATACGCTCCCGATATGCCGCATGAGAATAAACTCGTTTTTGCAAATGGGTTAGCCGAAATGATGTCTCAACCTGACCGCATAATACCCGGCGGATACATTTATATGAACGATATCATATACAGGCCGGATTTAGCCGATACTATAGGGCTTATATTGGCGAGCTATTTTGTGAAAGAGGATTTAGATTATGTAGTGACGGTGGAGACCAAGGGTATACCTCTCGCTATGGCAGTCGCACGCCAATTGGCTAAGCCCTTGCTTATTGTAAGGAGAGAGAATCGCGTCACCGAAGGATCAGCTATAAGTATAAATTATGTATCGGGATCTTCAAGGCGTATACAAACTATGTCACTTTCAAGGCGCTCCTTATCCTCGGGTTCCCGAGTGGTATTCATAGATGACTTTATGAAGGCTGGGGGCACTGCCAAGGGCATATTAGATTTGATGAAAGAATTTGGGGCTGAAGTGGTAAATAATGGAGTGTTGGTAGCTACATCTACACCTCTTGATAAATTGGTAGATAAATATATAGCATTATTTACGTTATATGGCATTGATGAATTCACTGGCAAAATAGATATTCACTCAAATTTATGAAAATTTTAAAATCATGCAGGAAAATATAAAGATATGGCGAATATTATAAAAAGAAGTATAAGCATCATGTAGAGGAGTGAATTGATGTGAAGATAACAGATATACGTCTGCGGAAGATCGATAGCGATAGCAAGATGAAGGCTGTGGCGTCGGTAACCTTTGACGATGAATTCGTAGTCCACGATATAAAGGTCATCGAGGGGCAGAATGGTCTATTTATCGCTATGCCGAGCCGTAAGCTATCGGACGGGGAATTCAGGGATATCGCTCATCCAATAAACTCACAGGCGCGCGAAGTCATTCAAGCGGCTATAATAGAGAAATATAAGCAGGCTATGGAGGCATAAAGGTTCTGAACTATTAGAGGGTCTATAATAGTAGGCTCTCTTTTTATGTGAATTGCTTGAATTCTCTGTAAACTTGCTCCTAAGTCGTATTAAATGTATAATAATAAAGGTTTTTTAATAATCGAAAGGAGCGATTAGATTTGGATGACTGCATGGCACTGATATTGGCGGCAGGCCAGGGCGTGAGGATGCGTTCTGCCATACCTAAGGTACTTCATTCTTTATGCGGTAAACCTATTATAAGCTATATTGTTTCAGCGGTAAAAGATGCTGGCGTAGAAAAATGCGTTGTTGTAACCGGTCCGGGCGGCGAAAGCATAAAAGATGTCTTGGGGGACGGTTTGGACTATGTATATCAAGCCGAGCGGTTAGGAACCGGACACGCCGTTATGATGGCACGGCATTATCTAAATGGCGACCGCAAATACGCTTTGGTATTGCCGGGCGATGTGCCTTTGATAAAAAACAGCACATTGAGATGCTTGTACGATACAGCACGAGAAGGCGGATATGCGGCCGTGGTACTGACGGCAGTAATGGATGATCCGAAGGGTTACGGCCGGATAATACGAGATAGTCAAGGCAATGTGGCTGCTATAGTGGAGGATAAGGATGCTGACGAATCTCAAAAAGCCATAAAAGAGATAAATTCCGCCATATATTGTTTTGATGCCGATGTCTTAAATGGCGCATTGGATATGATAGATAATAACAATGCTCAACATGAATATTACCTTACCGATGTTTTAGCGGCGATGGCTAAACAGGGTTTAAAGGTTGGTGCCGTAACAGTAGAGCAGCCTGAAGAAGTTATAGGTATTAACGATAGGGTACAGTTAGCACGGGTTGAAAGGCTTTTGAGGAGTGAAATAGCCGTGCGTTGGATGACGGAGGGGGTAACCATAATAGATCCATCATCGGTATACATCGATACCGATGTCAGGATAGGGCAAGATACGATTATTTATCCCGGCAATGTATTGGAACAGGGCACCATAATAGGACGGCAATGTATTTTATATCCTAATAGCCGCTTATCTAATGCCATAATAGGCGATAGAGTTACCATTCAATCCTCTGTTATAATAGATAGCGAAGTAGGCGATGATACCACGGTAGGCCCGTTCGCATATTTGCGTCCGGGGACGCGCATAGGTAGGGGGACGCGCATAGGTGATTTTGTGGAGATAAAAAATTCTACTATAGGCGATGGTACCAAAGTTCCGCATTTATGTTATGTCGGTGATGCGGATGTGGGTAAGAAAGTGAATTTTGGGTGCGGGTCTGTAGTGGTAAATTATGATGGTGTGCGCAAATACAGGACAATTGTAAAGGATAATGCATTCATAGGCTGTAACGCTAATCTGGTATCCCCTGTGGAGGTGGAAGAAAATGCATATATAGCGGCAGGATCCACTATCACCGATAAAGTACCGGCCGGAGCATTGGCTATAGCACGGGCAAGACAAGTGGTTAAAGAAGGTTGGGTGGCAAAAAAATTTAAGAAGGGAACGGAAGAAGAATGATGTCCAGATCGACAAATATTAAGATTTTCACAGGCAATGCCAATCCTGTATTGGCCAAAGAAATAGCGGATCATATAGGTGTGCCCATGGGCGATTGTCTGGTCACTACATTCAGCGATGGAGAGATATCGGTTAATTTTTTTGAAACGGTAAGAGGATTCGATGTATTTATAATTCAGCCCACATGCGCACCGGTAAATAACAATTTGATGGAGTTGCTCATAATGATCGATGCCTGCAAGAGGGCTTCGGCCGGTATGATAACCGCGGTAGTGCCGTATTATGGGTATGCCAGGCAGGATAGAAAGGCTAAGGCCAGGGATCCCATTACAGCCAAACTTGTAGCTGATCTGTTGAGTAAAGCTGGGGCTGATCGTGTGCTGACAATGGACTTGCATGCGGCTCAGATACAAGGTTTCTTTGACATACCGGTGGATCATCTGCTGGGCGTGCCTATTTTGGCTCAATATTTCTTGGAACGTGATTTTGTCGGAGATGATCTGGTGGTAGTGTCGCCCGATCTTGGCAGCGTGACGCGTGCCAGAGGGTTTGCGCATAAGCTGGATGCCCCTTTGGCTATCATAGATAAACGCCGGCCTAAGGCCAACGTGGCTGAAGTAATGAATATAATAGGCGATGTCAAGGGCAAACGGACTATATTGATCGATGACCTCGTCGATACTGCCGGCACGCTGGTCGAAGGTGCGGCGGCTTTGATCAACAATGGTGCTAAGGAGGTTTATGCGTGCGCCACACATGGTGTGCTGTCAGGGCCTGCCATAGAGCGATTGCAGAATTCTGTCATAAAAGAGTTGGTTATCACCAATACTATTCCTTTGTTGCCCGAAAAGCAATTGGATAAGATAAAGGTTTTATCCGTGGCACCTTTGTTTTCCGAGGCGATAGAGCGTATATATGAGCATTTGCCGGTAAGCGTGCTGTTCGATTAAGGAGGTATAAACGCTATTATGAAAATACGATATTTAGGGCACTCTTGTTTTCAGATAGAATCATCTGATGGTATAAAAATTGTTACCGATCCATACAGCCCTATGGGTATCAAAATGCCCGGGGTAAAGGCGGATATAGTTACATCCAGCCATAGCCATTATGACCATAACTATTTCGAGGGCGTAAGCGGGGATTTTGTTGTGGTGAATACTGCGGATCCTATACAGGTAAAAGGCATAAATATACGGGGATTGCAGACGTTTCACGATGATGAGAATGGCAAAAAGAGGGGTAGAAATATAATCTTTGTGATAGAAGCAGACGGCATTAATGTATGCCATATGGGTGATCTAGGGCATAAATTGACAAAAGAGCAGATCAATTCCTTGGGCGATGTGGATGTATTACTTATACCGGTGGGAGGATTCTTTACTATAGGACCTGAAGATGCTGCAGATATTGTAAAAGCTATAGCCCCTAAAATAGCTATACCTATGCATTTTAAGCCTGATATACCTCAAAATGTAAGATTCGAACTGCCTATAGTAGATGCAGAAGCATTTCTATCATTACTCAACGGCAATAAATACAATAGCGATACATTGAGTATAGATAAAGAACATCTGCCAGCATCTACGCAGGTTATACAGCTTGCTTCAGCAGCTGAATTACAGTGATTATTCACGTACCATTATGCATAGACAACGGTAACGATTGGCCTCAAGGCAATTTTGTTACGGCTTGACATATATGCCTCGCTACGGCTGTGAAGCTGGACCACTACGCAATCAGAAATTGCTGTGGTCCTACGCTTCAAAAGCCCGCTCAGCATATATGTTTAAGCCTTCTACAAGTTGTCCGCCCTCTGTCCGACAGTTTATCGACGGCTGCCATTGTGGATTTCATAGCTCCAATTATGGCCATAGTTATTGTCCCAGCGGGAGTTATTATCCTTAAAGCATATATTGAATCGGCCGCCGTGCTTTATATCTACCGTTCCCTGCCAACCATTAAACGAGTTTTGTAATTTTATGTCTTGAACATCCTGCCAATTGTCGTTGGGGCCGTATCCTATATGTGCGTAGATATCCTGTGCTTGCCCATCGGATAAAAAGCCTTTATAACGTATGATTACACGCTCACCCGGTGTTATAGGCACAGGTTCCACAGCTATAGCGTCGGAAGTGCTTATATCATTATTCAATACCATAATTTAGCCTCCTCTATAAAAATTTTGTAAGCATAAGTCTAAGCTACATATATAGTATTGCTTAGCGAGAGGCATTTTAAAACATAGCGAAATTTTGCATATTGACAGCAAACGCCTGCTATCGTATAATATTTATTGTGAAGCCGAAGTGGTGGAATTGGCAGACACGCTACTTTGAGGGGGTAGTGAAGGATTTCTTCATGCGGGTTCGAGTCCCGCCTTCGGCACCACTTTAATGACATTGTTAATAGAAATGAGCTGCTCTGTCAGCTCTTTTTTAATATAACGGGAGAAAATTTTATGGTAAACAAAAGGTTTATTAAATATATAGATTACAGCTTAATACTAGCTGTTACGGCTATAGTATTCGTAGGGCTATTTGCTATAAGCAGCGCTACAGGGGCTCATGACAGCGGGGATTACAGTACGGCTCGTATGCAGCTTATGTGGTTTATAGTAGGCTTTATAGCTATGATAATAATCATTAGCGTAGATTATAAAACCATAGGCGATATGGCTGTTTATATATATGTCTTTTGTTTACTGATGTTGGTGACTGTATTGCTTTTTGGCAAAGAGGTAAACGGATCGAAAAGCTGGCTGGGATATGGAGGATTGGGTATCCAGCCGTCGGAATTTGCTAAACTGGGCGTTATAATAATGGTGGCTAAAGCGATGTCATCGTATGAGGACGGTATAAAGACCTTGAAGCAGTTTATAACTGTACTTATATATATAGGCATTCCTTTGGTATTGATACTCAAACAGCCGGATCTCGGAACAGCTCTAGTGTTTATTGCTATAGCTTTGGGTATGTTCGTCATAGGAGGTATAGACTATAAGTTCATGCTGACATTGATAGGAACCGGAGCTGCTGCCGTACCGCTGGCATGGAAATATGTTTTAGAGGATTATCAAAAGGATCGTTTACTAATATTTTTGGACCCATACAGCGATCCCATGGGAAGCGGCTTCAATGTCATACAATCTATGATAGCCATAGGTTCCGGACAGATTACAGGTAGAGGACTGTATCACGGCAGCCAAAGCCAGCTTAATTTCGTTCCTGAACAGTATACCGATTTTATTTTCTCGGTGGTTGGCGAGGAATTGGGATTTATAGTGTGCGCCTCGCTGATAGCATTGTATGCGTATATTATATTTAAGAGCATAAGGATTTCTTTCCGTTCCAAAGATAAATTTGGGATGCTCATGGTTATAGGTATAATATCTATGCTAGGATTCCAAATATTTGAAAATATAGGTATGACTATGGGCATAATGCCTGTAACGGGCATACCGCTGCCGTTTATGAGCTATGGTGGCAGTTCATTGTTTACTAATATGATAGCTCTAGGGTTGATATTAAATGTTGGCATGAGGCAGCATAAAATAAAGTTTTAATGAGAGGGGCATTGTGAGCTTTTATGAACATCGCTTTGATAGCGCATGATAAGAAAAAAGACGATATGATAAATTTTTGTATAGCATATAAGGATATATTGAAACATCATAATCTTTGTGCTACAGGCACTACCGGAGGGTTGGTTATACAGGCTACAGGGCTTAATGTTCATCGCTTTTTATCTGGGCCATTAGGGGGAGATCAGCAGATAGGCGCCAGGGTGGCATATAATAAGATCGACCTTGTTATATTCTTAAGAGATCCGCTTACGGCGCAACCGCATGAGCCTGACGTAAACGCTTTACTCAGATTATGCGATGTGCATAATATACCTCTGGCCACCAATATGGCCACGGCTGAAGCCCTGATAAAAGCCTTAGACAGGGGGGATCTTGACTGGCGTTTGGTAGTCAATCCTCCCAGTAGAGATGATATATATTCCGAAGACATATAAGCGTTGTTATATTCCTTCTCTGCTGTAAATATAAATAGAATAGCGAGGAGGAATATATATGGATGGACAAAGCAATACAGCACCGAGAAGCATAGAGGATATACTGGCCGATATGAATTCCGATCGGCATCGCTGGCATAACGATATCGCCAGGCCAGTTTCAACCTATGAAGGCAAGGATGGACATCCTGATAAATGGCGTAAACTGCTTACTAAAATAGGTATATGCATAGTAATAGTGGCATTCATATTGTTGCTTAAAAGTATAAATGCTCCTTTTGCAAAGCAGGTTACCAGTTGGTTGACTGCGGCTTTCACTACTAACGTCGATATAAAGGATACGGTAGGACAGCTCAAGTTTGTTCAGAATATATTGCCGGAATTCCAACGGCAAGTGGAGAGGGTTTTCAGCGATATAAGCGATGAAACGCCGGCTCAGCAAACCGATGCTGTAGTACCGCCGGTTATAGATGGCGAACAGCGCATAGATATGATAGCGCCTGTCAATGGGCAGGTAACGTCAAAATTCGGCAAGAGGGTCAATCCAATATTTCAGAAAGAGGAACTACATACCGGTATAGATATAGATAGTCAGGCCGACCAACCTGTATTAGCAGTAGCCGACGGTACGGTGATCGAGATAGGGGAAAATAGTACCGAAGGCCGTTATGTCCGCATAAAACATTCAGAGGAAGTGGAAACGCTTTATGCTCATGCTGCCGAAATTTTAGTAAAACAAAGCCAGCAGGTGCGCAAAGGCGATGTCATAGCTAAAATCGGGAACAGTGGCTTAGCCACAGGCACACATCTTCATTTCGAGGTGTGGTATAAAGGTCAGCCGGTAGATCCCTTGGAGTGGATAAATATCAAAAATCAGTCATCCATTTAAAGGGGGCCGTTATTCAGTTGAAAATAGGCAGTTTTTTAGGTATAGACATAATATTGAATCGATGGCTGATATTACTGATGATTATAACGGCGCTTATGGGCTATGTATATCATGTAGCCGTATTGTTGGCCGTTATATTTATACATGAAATGAGCCATGCTGTCACAGCAAAGGCTTTTGGCTTATATGTCAGCGATGTTGAGCTTATGCCTTTTGGCGGCGTGGCGCATGTGGAGGCATTATTTGAAGGTGATGCTAAAACCGAGTTGGCGGTGGCTTTAGCCGGACCGGTGGCTAACCTTATAATAATCTCAATTATAACAGCGCTGAATTCGTACGGTATGCTGAATTCGGATAAATGGGCTTATTTTATAAGCTGCAATGTCATATTGGCTGTATTTAACCTTCTGCCGGGCCTTCCGTTGGATGGCGGCCGTGTTTTAAGAGCGCTGTTGTCGATACCCTGGGGTATAAAAAAAGCTACGGTAGCGGCTGTAAATACTGGTAGGATCATAGCTGCGATTTTATGCGCGATAGGGGTTTATATATTGATTTCAGGCACCTTCAATCCGACCTTTTTGGTAATGGGTATTTTTATGTTTATGTCTCTGCATCACGAGAAGCAAAAGGGGACATATATAGCATTGCGAGATATAACGCGCAAGAAAGAAACCATGGTGCGCAGCGGTACTTTGCCCGTTGTAGAAATAGCATCGGTGCCTTCGGCGACAATAAAAGATGTGATGCGCCATTTTATATCCAACAAATATAATGTGGTGGTAGTGATAGATAGAGACGGCAGGATAAAAGGATACGTGGGCGAGATACAGATTGTAAATGCCCTTATGGATTATGGGCCTAATGTGGTTATGAATAAACTGATATAAAAGAGGTAAAGATTTTGAGGAACAGAAACATAGATAAGATACTATTATCGGTAGAAAAGCCTGCGAGGTATATAGGAAATGAGTATAATGCGGTACACAAAAATTTGGCTTCAGTAGAAGTGAGATTTGCCTTTGCATTCCCTGATGTATACGATATAGGCATGTCCCATCTGGGTATACGTATACTTTACGACATATTGAATAAAAGAGATGATACGTTTTGCGAGAGGGTTTTTGCCCCATGGGTCGATATGGAACAGCAGATGCGTCGGCATGAAATACCTCTGTTCGCTCTGGAAAGTGGCGATAACATAGCCGATTTCGATATGCTCGGTTTTACGTTGCAGTATGAGATGAGTTATACCAATGTATTGAATATGTTGGATTTAGCAGGTATACCGATATGGAGCAAAGAACGCACCAATCGCCATCCTTTTGTGCTGGCCGGCGGACCATGTGCCTATAATCCCGAACCTTTGGCCGACATAATAGATTTCTTTCTTATTGGAGATGGCGAGGAAGCCATAAATGAAATAGTGGATTGTTATAAGACGTGGAAGTATAGCGGGGATACCGATAGGCAGAACTTTTTGAAGCACGTAGCATCTATAGAAGGAGTTTATGTGCCATCGCTCTACGAGGTTTCATATAATGATGATGGGACTATAAATGCCATAACACCCAAGATAGATAGCCTTCCCCATATCATAAGGAAGCGCGTGGTAACCAATTTGAGCAGCGCCGCTTATCCCGAACGCCCTATAGTGCCCTATATAGATATAGTACATGATCGTGCGGTGCTGGAGATATTCAGGGGTTGCACAAGGGGATGCCGCTTTTGCCAGGCCGGCATGGTCTATAGGCCTATACGTGAGCGCTCGGCTGATAGGTTGGTTGAATTGGCGGACAAGCTTGTTAGAGCAACCGGATATAGCGAGATGTCGCTTTCTTCTCTAAGCACAGGGGATTACAGCCAGTTGGAACAGCTTGTAAAGATTTTACTAGAAAAATTTCAAGAAGAGAAAGTGGCGTTGTCATTGCCATCATTACGGTTGGACAGCATAGATAAAAGCCTTCTGGAACGCATCCAAAGCGTAAAAAAGACCGGTTTAACCTTTGCGCCGGAGGCCGCTACCCAGCGCTTGCGGGATGTGATAAATAAGGGTATCACCGATGACGATATATTGCGTACCGTGGAATATGCCTTTCAACAAGGGTGGCAGTCGGTCAAACTATATTTTATGATAGGATTGCCTACTGAAACCGATGATGATTTATATGGTATAGCTGAAATGGCTCGTCGAATATTAGACGTCTATTATTCCATACCTAAAGATCAGCGCGGCAGGCATATAGATATTACAGTTAGCACGTCATCTTTTGTGCCTAAACCGTTTACGCCGTTTCAGTGGGACCCACAGGATAAAATAGACCGCTTATCATATAAGCAGCACTTGCTACAACAGCAATTACGCATGAAACATGTGACGTATCATTGGAGCGATAACCGTTTGAGCTTCATGGAAGCGGTATTTGCGCGAGGCGATCGTCGTTTGGGAAGGGTATTGGCCGCTGCGTTGGCCAATGGTTGCCGATTCGATGCATGGACCGATTATTTTAATTATGACGGTTGGCTTAAAGCTTTTGAACAATGCAGCATAAATCCTGAATTTTATGCCGGTCGGGTCCGTTCTTATGATGAAGTGCTTCCATGGGATCACATAAACGCTGGTGTGTCGAAGGATTTTCTTATACGAGAGCGTGAGAGAGCGTTGAAAGGCAAGACCACTTTCGACTGCCGACGTGCGTGTATAAAATGCGGTATAGAGCGATGGGAGGGGGTATGTGACAATGCGAATGCTGGTACGCTTTAGCAAAGAGAACGATTTAAGGTTTATATCGCATCTTGATATGGTACACGCTATGGAAAGAGCGTTGCGCAGAGCCGATATACCGATGGCTTACAGCAAAGGATTCAGTCCCCATGCGAAGATAAGTTTCTCAGCGCCCACGCCTTTGGGTATACCTAGCTCGGCCGAGTATATGGACGTGCATTTGGTTAAGCCATTGTCCGCACAAATCTTTGTTCAAAGGCTAAATAATGCTTTACCGAATGATATGCGTGTGCTCGAAGCTATGGAAATAGATGATGATGTACCCGGTGTTCTTGGCAAAGCAACCATAGGCTGCTATACTATACAACCATATGAAGGTGTCCAATGGATATCGCAGTCGCATATCAATGTGCTCATGAATATGAATGACATTATTATGGAAAAGCGAACTAAAAAGGGTTTAAAAGAAATCAATATAAGGCCATGCATAAAAGAATTGATTTTGATGCAAGACGGGCAACATATAACTGCAAAGTTGTTATTGCCTAGCGTGGGCGGTATAAACCCTGATATTTTACTGAAAGCGTTTAATATTTATACCGATGTCAGGATAGATGTTGAAGATATGGCGATCCATAAGGATGATATATTGTTAGAGGATGGACGCGTGCTCCTACCTGAATAGTCGCCATGGGCAAATTTGTAAATAAATTTTTTTGCAAAAGCTATTGACTAAGGTTATATGTCATGTTACAATGTAAAGTTTATTTGACAATGGGATATTATGTGTGTTATAATTAAAAATGATAAATTATTTAATTATGACAAGAGGTGTATTGTTGTGCTTCAAATAGGCGATAAGGTCGTATATCCAATGCATGGCGCCGGTGTAGTAGAAGCTATAGAGGAAAAAGAAATATTAGGGATTACACAAAAATACTATATATTGAAGTTGCCAGTATGCGATGTAAAGATAATGATACCACTATCCAATGCTGATGATATTGGCATAAGGCATATAATAGATGAAGATGAGAGCAAAAAGGTTTTGGCTGCTTTATCACAAAGCAATCAAGATGGTGATAATACCAATTGGAATCGGCGCTATAGGATTAACATGGATAAGATAAAGAGCGGGGATATATATGAAGTGGCGGATGTGGTCAGAAGTCTTATGATACGGGAAAAGCAAAAGGGCTTATCAGCCGGAGAACGCAAGATGCTCAATAGCGCCAAACAGATATTAGTGAGCGAGTTGGCGTTAGCTAATAGCACCGGCACAGATGAAATAGAGAGGCTTATAGAAGAAAGAATATGGCAAGGCGTCTAATTGAGGACGCTTATTTTTTATCCAAAAATCTTCAAATTTTCTTATCTTTGTGATAAAAGTATGGTATAATGGAAATACTATAGGAGGAGGTGAATATTAAATGCTTATAACCGTGCTGAGAATAGTTTTTGGAATTATAGGTGCTATAATAGGGGCAGGTATATCATTATTGATATCGGATTTTTTGACATTTAGTTTATCGTTATGGCAAAGCATTGCCTTATATGCTGTTTGTTCTATTGGATGTGGCATCATATCGTTTTTGTTATCCAACAGGTTTATACACTGGATGTCATCGCTTACCAATTGGATGGAGCGGGAACTCCAGAAGGTGCCCATGGTCGATGTTTTGCTGGGTGTAGTAGGTCTCATAATAAGCAGTGTAGTAGCTGGATTGCTGATCAAACCAGTTATGCTTATCCCTGTTAAATGGTTGGCTACAGCTTTAGTTATATTAATCTATGTATTGTTGTGTTATATAGGTGTGACTTTAGCTGTGAAGCGCAAAGACGACATAATTGGTTTCGCCAATATGTTTAAGAAAAGTGCGTCAAAAGATAAACAAGGCGCAAGCAATGCGGGCAATGCTATGCCAAAAATATTGGATACCAGCGTTATAATAGACGGCAGGATATTCGATATATGCCGTACTGGCTTTATAGAGGGACCTCTTATAATACCTACTTTTGTACTTAAGGAACTGCGCCATATAGCCGATTCGTCCGATGCACTGAAACGCAATAGAGGGCGGCGTGGCCTGGATATATTGAACAGGATACAAAAAGAATTGGACATTGATGTACAGATAGTGGATGTAGATTTTGAAGATGCCGATGAAGTGGATATAAAGCTGCTCAGATTGTGTAAATTATATAACGGCAAGGTTATTACAAATGATTATAACCTCAACAAAGTGGCTGATTTTCAGGGCATTCAGGTATTGAACATAAATGAGCTGGCAAATGCCGTAAAGCCCATGGTACTGCCCGGAGAAGAGATGCTGGTTCAAGTGGTTAAAGATGGCAAAGAGTCTGGGCAGGGCGTTGCTTATCTGGATGATGGTACTATGATAGTGGTAGATGGTGGCAAAAAGCACGTAGGCCATACTATAGGCGTTATGGTGACCAGCGTGCTTCAAACGGCAGCAGGGCGTATGATATTCGCTAAACCAAAGCAAATGGATAAGGCCGGATGATTAAAAGCGATAAGTATCATTATCATGGGACTTTTTTAGCGAATACAGCATCCATAATGCGGCCACTATTATAAGTACAAGGCTTATCTGCCACCATGTCGATGATGTGGTACTGTTACTGTTTGCTGTGACAAGCGGAGGAATGGCCTCCGCTTGCTTTGCAGTTATGCTTTGCGGAGCTATCAAATTGGCCGAAGCTACTTTCTGTTTACCTATCATATAATCTACGCTACCTAGTACATCGCCTTCGTTTATCGGTGCCGTTATGGAAGATGGAAGATGCACGGATGGCTGAATGATTTCACTGACCTTAGGTATCATAATCTCTATGTCGCGATCTAATACGGCTTCTATGCTTTCAGATGTTGATCCATTGGTGATGTTTACTGTACCGAGCGGAGTTCCTTTAGTTGCTATTATCTTTCGAGTAAAGGCATTAAAGCCATAGTCCATAAGAGCTGCAGCATCTTTCCAAGCAACTGGTTTGCTTGGTTCACCCATCAATACGGCTATGAGCTCCGTGCCGTTGCGTTGTGCTGATGCTACCAATGTATGACGTGCCTGGTTGGTGTATCCGGTTTTTATGCCGGTAGCCCCTTTGTAATAATATTTGCTGTTTGGCTGTACGAAAAAATTTATATTATCCCAGCGCCGCTGATCCCCTCTTAAGGTTTTCGGTATATCAAGATACAATGTGGTTGATACTATATCGCGAAATTTAGGTATGATCATGGCATGGCGCGCTATCATGGCCATATCGTAAGCAGTGGTATAATGTTCATCGTTATGGAAACCGTGAGGATTAGCGAAATGGCTGTTTTTTGCTCCCCATTCCTTAGCCTTTTGGTTCATCAAGTTTACAAATTCGTCTGTAGTACCCGATATATGTTTGGCTATAGCTACCGCGGCATCATTGCCGGATACGAGCATAAGGCCGTATAGAAGCTGCTCTAAAGTGAATTGCTCACCTTTGTCCATGACGACAGCGCTGCTACCGTCTGGTATACCCAAAGAAGCCTCTTCATCTATAGTTACTACGTCTTTGAGATTTCCTTGTTCCAACGCAATGGCGGCGGTCAATATCTTGGTTATGCTAGCAGGGTAAGCCTTTTGATGCGGATTTATGCTGTATAGCGTATTGCCAGTCTTAGCATCTATGAGTATGACGTTTTTAGCCGATACGGTAGGTGGCGACAAGACAGTGGCATCGTCGGCTGGTGTATCGTTTGACGTTGGTTCGGCATATGCGACCGGGGTATATGCCGCAAGTGCCAGTATGTATAATATAAGCACGGGTATGACAAGTAACTTTTTCTTCATCATGCTCCTCCGTTATTGCTATTATACATAATAGTATAACAGAAATCGTATGATTTTTGGAGAGAAATTTTTACCTATCAATATATATTTTTTGTTATAAATGAACGTTAATGAAACAATCATATGATCAGGATAAAATGCGTCGAAAGAAAGTATAATAAATATATGATATTTTGCGTACGCAGGGAGGAATAATATGGCAACGGTGCATCAACTATACGATAAACGCCTCTATAAGTTAAAAAAGGCCGAGGAAGTGGCCGCGCATATGATAGGCAAAAAGATAACCGATGTACGTTCTATAGGCAAAGAGGAATTTGCTATAGAATTGGATGATAGTAGCAACGTTATATTCGAAAGGGATGGTAAAGGTGATATAGAATGCCGTTGGCAACGCATTTTTAGAGAGGAAAACGATGATGGGTACAATGGATGATCAGAAACAATTGGAAGGGAAAACCATCATAGGCGTGAAAATATTAAGTAAAGATGGAATCGTGCTTTTTTTCGATGATGAAAGCCGAGCACATATAGATATGGGAAACGGCGAGATCAAGTACATGTGCAAAGACAAGGGGGAAGCGCGTCGATGAAGGTTCTTATGCTTGCCTGGGAATACCCGCCGCGCAGCGTGGGCGGTATATCAAGTCATGTTTATGATTTATCCCATCATATGGCTAAGATGGGGCATACGGTCTATGTGATGACTTGTAATGACAGTACCCTTAAAGAGTTTGAAGAGGATGAGGGTGTATATGTATATCGCGTTTGTCCATATAATATAACCACCAACAACTTTATAGATTGGGTGTTCCATTTGAATATGGCAGCACTGGAGCGCGCTACGCAGCTTTTAAACGATGGGCTAGATATCGATATAATACATGTGCATGACTGGCTTATGGCATTCTGTGGCAGAGCGCTTAAACATGTATATGGCAAACCGCTGATAGTTACCATTCATGCCAGCGAATATGGGCGCAATAACGGTTTGCACAACGATATGCAACGCTATATAAGCAACGTGGAGTGGTGGCTGACTTATGAGGCGTGGCGTGTCATATGCTGCAGCAATTATATGAAAGATGAACTTAGATTTGTGTTTCAACTTCCAGAGGATAAAATACGTATACTGCCCAACGGCGTGGACATAGAACAATTGTCTGTAGACGGCGATGTAAGCGATTTTCGCTTGAGATACGCGGTGCCCGACCAGCGCATAATATGCTTTGTGGGGCGATTGGTACGCGAGAAGGGCGTAGATACGCTCATAGAAGCGGCTCCAGCAGTTCTGTCCAGGCATCCTGAGGTAAAGTTTGTTATAGCCGGAAATGGGCCTTATGAAGATGCGCTGAGGCGAATGACGTGGGACAGGGGCCTGTATGAGAAAGTCCAGTTTGCCGGTTATGTGGATAAGCAGACGCGCAATAAATTATATAAGGCGTCTGATATAGCGGTTTTTCCGAGTTTCTATGAGCCTTTTGGTATAGTGGCGCTGGAGGCCATGGCTGCCCGCGTGCCGGTGGTGGTATCCGATGTCGGAGGATTATCCGAGATAGTGGTGGATGGCATAGACGGTTATAAAGTGCCGCCGGGTAATGCCGGAGCTTTGGCGGACGGCATATTAAGCCTGTTGGATAACCCATCTATGGCATCGAGAATGTGTCAAAAGGCTTTTTATAAAGTTCAGGAGGCGTATAATTGGGATATGATAGCATCTGCTACCATAAAGGTATATAAAGAGATATTGCGCGAGAATGAACGCACTTCGAAGAAATCGCCTGTTTCTTCTTTACCGTATATTAACATTTGATATCATCGGATAGAGATGATATCAACGGATGCGGTGGAAGATTGCGCATATGCTCCGATAGTTGCACAAGGCGCTTTATATAAGCTATAGTCGCAGGATCGACTTCAGCCTCTTGTGCTATATCCTGTTCATCCATGAATAATGCAAGGCCCATAAGCACAATATCGAGTTTGTCATAGCTTATACGCATAGCCTGTTCATCAGTAAGTCCGGGCATGAGATCCGGGGTGGGAGCTTTATCGATAATTCTATCAGGTATCAATAAGTATCGCGCTAATTGCTTCACTTGTGTTTTATATAGATCGGCTATAGGATCGATATCCGATGCGCTGTCGCCGTATTTTACAAAGAAACCGGTCATCTTTTCGCTTTTGTTACAGGTACCAAGTATGAGGAGGTTGTTCATCTCGCCATAAAAATAAAGCAGTACCATGCGTAATCTATGTTTTATGCGATAATAGGCTATGTGCTTTTGGAGATCGGATTGGCCTATCCCGCCTTTTAGCGTCTTAAGAAATGTGGGTTCTTCTTCAGTGGAATATTGATGGTATTTTTGAGTAACGTAGCGTTCCTGTATAGAACGCGGTATAAACATCGGAGAGGGTTCCAGGCCGTATACCCCTATTTTTTTAAGCAGTGGCGTAAGGCTTATTTCCTTCATCGATAAGCCGAGTATCTCGGCTATGAGGCGGGCGTCATCGTAGCTTTGCTTGGAACTGTCCCTTTCGGGCATAAAAAGCGCTTGCACGTTTGCTTTGCCGATAGCCCTTACGGCAAGGTATGCCACCAGCGCTGAGTCCAATCCACCGCTTATGCCTAATATGCAACCCTCTCTTTGCCAATCGGTCATAATATTTTTAATGAAGTCCTCTATTTGACAACACACTTTTTCCTTATCGGCTATTTCTAATCTTTCTTTTATACCCATGGCAGTGTCATCCTTTCCAAGCCAATATCTGTTACAATAATATATCTATTTTCACTTTTTTGCAATTATAAAATATTAAGCGTGACTATTCAGCTCGAAAAATGTAAATTTTTTATTTCTTCCATACAATATTCCACTGTTTATATGTTATAATTTGAGTAAGTCATACAGCTTCATTTTGTGAGAGAGAGGAAGAGGATATGTCTAAGGATAAACAAAAGAAGAGAGGTTGTCTTAGTAAAGCGCTGCTTATATTGGGGATTATAGTGCTGTTTATCGTCGGTGGGGTTATAGGGTATAGTTATATGATGTTAAACAGTGTTGAACAAACAAAACTCGATGATGAAGATCTCGGCATTACAGAATATAAGCCGCCTGAACCTTCTGATAATAATGTGGTTCAGCCAGCACCTGAATACGATGTAATCAATATAGCGTTATTTGGCATAGACAGCAGAGACCCAGATCAGACGGGTCGGTCGGATACCATGATGATAGCTTCTGTCGACAAGAAAAATAAAAAGGTAAAGTTGACGTCGCTTATGCGCGATATGTACGTAGATATACCAGGCCACGGAGGCGACAGGATGAATCATGCTTATGCTTATGGAGGCCCGGCGTTGGCTATAAAAACTATAAACACTAATTTTAAGATGGATATAAGCGATTATGTGACTGTGGATTTTTTTAACCTTCCCAAGATAATCGATGAACTCGGTGGCGTGGATATAGATGTTAAATCCAGTGAGATTAAGCTTTTAAACTCATATTTGAATGGGATAAATAAATTAAGTGGAGGCAAGCCGTCACCCAATTTAACAAAACCCGGGATGCAGAGGCTGGATGGGCGCCAGGCCCTTGCATATTCGCGCATACGCTATGTCGGCAACGGTGATTATGAGCGCACTGAAAGACAAAGGCGTGTCATGGAGGCTTTATTCCAACGGGTAAAAGAGGCTGGCCCGATTCAATTGCCGGGTATGGTAGCCAGTATATTACAGTATTGCGAAACCAGTTTATCAAAAGGCGAGATTTTAGAACTAGGCCTAGCTGTGCTAAGTTTTGGCGATGTGTCCATGCAACAATATCGATTGCCGGTCGACGGCACATTTAAGAACCAAAATATCCGAGGCATGGCCGTATTGGTTCCGGATATAGAGAAGAATACGCAACTCTTGCATGAGTTCATATACGAAAAATAATAAAAAAGCAAAATCAATGACGCTCAACCCTTTTTATTATAAAGTTAATGCTAAATGGGTAAATTAACTGAGCGGAGTTGATGTTATGGCCGATGAGGATAAAGATGCTATAAAAAGATTGGATGAGCGATTGACCGAGTTTATAAAACAGATGGAGTCTATGAAAGTGGCAGAATATATGGAGTATCTAAATGACCGACGGAAAATCTTTTGGTCAAATTTTATGGCTGGTCTCTGGCGTGGCTTGGGTATGGCCATAGGTTTTACCATTTTAGCGGCTGTAATATTATATATATTACAAAAATTGGTTGTATTGAATCTGCCCTATATAGGCCAATTTATATCCGATATAGTTAGAATAGTGCAACAGAACATGGAGGGACCGCGGTGATATGAGAAACAGAGGGTTACAGCACTTTAAGAGCCTATTGCTTAAGGAGCGTAGCAAGGCTATGGATACACTAGAGCTTATGGATAAGAATAACTTTAATACTTCTTTACGCGATAGCATAGAGGAATTGTCCACATACGATAATCATCCGGCCGATATAGCCACCGAAACCTTTCAAATGGAGGAGGCTATGGCATTAAAGCAGAACCAGCGTCTTGTGATACAGCGTATAGATGATGCGTTAAAGCGCATAAACGACGGCACTTACGGAGTATGTCAGCGATGCGGCAAAACTATAGACAGTTCCAGGCTTGAGGTTTTGCCGTACGCCGAATTATGCATAAGTTGCCAGCAAAGTGATCGTTCGGATATAGACGAACTGCATCATGAACGACCGGTGGAAGAGCAACTGCTAGGGTCATACTACGGTTATGGTGTGGCCGACAGAGATGACCGCGTAGGCTTTGACGGAGAGGACTCATGGCAGGCAGTGGCCAGATATAATCAAGTACCCAATGATCCCAGTTATAGCACGGGTGACCAGCAAGGCGTATTTGATGAAAACGATAGAGGAATAGTACAGCGGGCAGATAAAACGATAAATGAGGATTATGAAGAACAATTGTCCGAGGGGGGCAACGATATTCCAGATAGATGAGCCATGTGGTATAATGATTAAAATGCTGTAGAGGGGGTATACCTTTGTTTCAATTGTTGATAGCTTCCATTGTAGTGGTAGCCGATCAAATAACTAAGTACTTGATGACGTCTATATTGCTTCAGCGGCCGGGACATACCATCCCGTTAGTGGACGGTGTCCTTCATTTCACATATGCTGAAAATAAAGGCGCTGCTTTCAGCATACTGCAGAATCAGCGTTGGCTGTTTATATCGCTGACTGTGGTGGTATGCGCTGTTATCGTATATGCTGTATTTGCTCGCCCGAACATGTCTTTAATGCTTAAAATAAGCCTTGGGCTTATACTGGGCGGAGCGGTGGGCAATCTCATAGACCGTATACGGTTGGGTTATGTCGTAGATTTCATAGATTTTCGTATTATAAATTATCCGATATTCAATGTGGCCGATTCTGCAGTAGTAATAGGCACTATATTGTTCGGATATTATGTAATTTTCGTAAGCGATGCTAAAAAGTCAATGGTGTAAAACGGTTATGGATGAATATACGCTTTGCGTGAGTGCAGATAAGACTGACCAACGCCTGGATACATTCCTGACCGAAAGTTTCGAACAATGGACACGATCGCATATACAAAACCTTATAAAAAACGGCAATATAACAGTAAACGGCCAGCATATAAAGAGCGGTTATAAACTAAGGGATGGCGATATCATAAAAGTAGATGTTCCCGAGTTGCGGCCGATCAATGTACAGCCTGAAGATATACCTTTGAATATACTATATGAGGATGAAGATATAATAGTCATAAATAAGCCTCAGGGTATGGTGGTCCATCCGGCTGCCGGAAATTACAGCGGTACGCTTGTAAATGCGCTGCTTGCCCATTGCAAGGACCTTTCAGGCATAAACGGTGAAATACGTCCTGGTATAGTACACCGTATAGATAAGGATACATCAGGGGTGCTGGTCGTAGCCAAAAACGATATGGCTCATGTCGCTCTAGCTCAGCAGATAAAGGAAAAGACAGCTATAAGAAAATATGTAGCATTGCTCGAAGGAGATATAAAGGAAGACACGGGCGTTATAAATGCCCCTATAGCCCGCCATCCAACCGATAGAAAGAAGATGGCTGTTGTGAGTGGAGGGCGCAGTGCCATAACGCATTTTAAGGTTTTAGAAAGATTCGGTCGCTATACGCTTATAGAGGCTCGCCTGGAGACCGGGCGAACTCATCAGATACGCGTTCATATGGCCTATATAGGCCATCCTGTAGTAGGGGATCCAATATACGGCTATAGAAGACAAGCCTTTGCGTTGAAGGGGCAGCTCTTGCATGCACAATGCCTGGGCTTTGTTCATCCGAGGACGGGACGATATATGGAGTTTTGCGCGCCTCTGCCTGATTATTTTGTTGATATAATCGAGAAATTGAGGCAAATGCAGTAAATTTCTAGAGGGTAAATCTTTTTTACCGGGTCGGTGACATTAGAATCTATGGATGATTTGGAGGAGCAAATAAACACCGTTATAGCTTCGGATGGCATATATAAAATTGTGTTCTGAGCGGGCTTGCAAATAGTGCTAACTCGTGATATACTGATTTAAGAAAAACGTAAATAGATGGCTTGACTAGAAGAGTGGGGAAACCCACTCTTTAATATTGGCGATTTGGAGGTCGGTAAATTGGCTAAAGTTAAAGTTGCGGATACGGTCAGGCAGTTGGTTATGCCTATATTAGAGGATAATGGCTTTGAACTGGTGGATATAGAGTTTAAAAAAGAAGGCGCAGAACAATATCTGCGCATTTTTATAGATAAGCCGGGCGGTATAACCATAGATGATTGCGAGCTTGTAAGCCGGCATCTCAGCGATAAATTGGACGAGATAGACCCAATACCGCAAGCATATATACTGGAGGTATCATCTCCAGGTATAGATAGGCCCCTTAAGACTCAACGCGATTTTGAGCGCAATATGGGCAAACAGGTAGAGATAAAGCTCTATAAGCAGTCTATGGGGCATAAGACTTATAAAGGTACTTTGGTTGGTTTTGACGATGAAAGGGTAGAGATAGAAACCGTGGATAACCAACATTTATCGTTTGGCATTAAAGATATAGCCTTGATAAAGCCTATAATAGAATTCTGATTGAATTGGAGGGTTTAAGACTGTTATGAACGATGAATTTATGCAGGCGTTATATAAAATAGAAAAAGAAAAACATTTGCCTAAGGATGTGTTATTGCAGGCTATACAGTCGGCGCTTTTATCGGCTTATAAGAAGGATTACGGTACGGCTAATAATGTAAGCGTCGATATAAATGCCAACAGCGGGGATATAAAGGTCTATGCGTCTAAAAAAGTAGTGGAGGATGTAAAAAATTCTGCTGTTGAGATAGATTTGTATAAGGCCAGAGATATACGGCCTGATGTACAATTGGGTGATATAATAAATATTGAAGTTACGCCCAAAGATTTCAGGCGTATAGCAGCGAAAGCTGCTAGAGATATAGTATTACAAAAAATACACGAAGTGGAAAAACATATAATATTGGATGAGTATTCCGAAAAAGAAGGCGAGATTTTAACGGCTACGGTGGCGCGCCTCGATAGAAAGAATGTATATTTGGATTTAGGTAAAATAGAAGGTATTATGCCCATGAATGAGACGGTGCCGAGTGAAATATATAAGGTAAACGACCGTTTGAAAGTATATATACTGGAAGCTAAAAAAGGGGGCAAATCTCCCAATGTGATAGTATCCCGCAGCCATCCAGGCTTAGTAAAGCGCTTGTTTGAATTGGAGATACCTGAGATCCATGATGGCATAGTGGATATACGAGCCATAGCGAGGGAGGCCGGGCATAGGTCAAAGGTAGCAGTTTATTCCAAGTACGACAAAATAGATCCAATAGGTTCTTGTATAGGCCCAAAGGGCACTAGAATCCAGACTATAATGAACGAATTGAGAGGCGAACGCATAGATATAGTTGAATGGAGTCTTATGCCTGAGCGATTTATAGCTAACGCATTGAGTCCGGCTAAAGTACTAGAAGTAATATTAAATGAAAAAGAGAAATCTGCACGGGTTATAGTACCTAAAAATCAGTTATCTTTAGCAATTGGCAAAGAAGGACAGAATGCAAGATTGGCTGCTAAACTGACTGGGTGGAAGATAGATATAAAAACGCCTGATCAACAAGAGGTGAATGAAACAAAATGATGAGAAAAATCCCGGAGAGAACTTGTGTGGCATGCAGGCAAGCTAAACCTAAAAAGGAGCTTATAAGGGTGGTAAGAAATAACGAAGGCAATGTTTGCATAGATCCGACCGGCAAAGCGGCCGGACGAGGCGCCTATATATGCGCCAATATCCAATGCATATCAAAGGCTCACAAGAGCAGGGCTTTAGACAGAGCATTGAAAGTTAAAGTAGAGGATAGCGTTTATGAAGATTTAGAGAGATATTCTGATACGGAGGTAGTTGCCGATGGCAAAAAGTAGCGTATACCAAGATGAAAGACGATTGAAGCACAATGTAGGAGTCTTGATGAAGATGGCGAATTCGCTGGAGAACGAGATAAAAGCATATGAGGCTGTATTAGCACAAAAGCAGCAGGATATACAGCGCGAGGAACAAAAGCGCCTGGAAACGGCCAAAGCTTCGGAACAAGCCGCTAAATCTGAGCGTCCCAATAGGAATGAAACCCGACCGATACAGCAGGGCAGGATGGAACGCAATAAGCGGCAGCAACAGGCTCAACCTGCCAGACGCGACAACAACCTGGATAAATCGCTTGAAAAATTGCGTAAAGAAACCCCTGAGTCAGAGGTACTGGAGGAAAAAGAAAAGGCTGCACGACGCAAAACTGCGCAGAAGCCAAAACCTGTCTCATCCCATAATACCGGAGAAAAGGTAAAAGAACGGGTTAAAGTGGACGACGACAATATAATAGATGGCCGCAAGATAATTAAGGGTTATCAGGGTATAGAGCATGTTGAGGATGTCATCGATGAACCTATAATAAAGAAAACCAGGAAACCTGCTAAAAAGGGTGCTAAAAATAATGCAATGAAAGGTATTGATATACCTAAAAGCGATAAACCTATAGTGATAGGTGCTTCTATAACTGTAAAAGACTTGTCGGAGAAAATTGGCAAACCGGCTGCTGGAATAATAAAGTCGCTTATGAAGTTAGGTATAATGGCTACTATAAACGATGAAATAGATTTTGATACGGCATCTCTCGTAGCTTCGGAATACGGCGTAGTATTGGAGCGCAAAGAGGAAAAGAGTAACGAAGAACTGTTGCTAGAGCTTGAAAATACCGACGTGTCCGATCCAACAAAGCTTGTACCAAGACCACCGATAGTAACCGTTATGGGCCATGTTGATCACGGCAAAACCTCGCTCCTGGATGCTATACGTTCTACACGTGTTACTGAGCAGGAAGCCGGGGGCATAACTCAACATATAGGTGCTTATCAGGTGCAAATAAACAACAGATGGATTACATTTTTGGATACGCCTGGCCACGAAGCGTTTACAGCTATGAGGGCTAGAGGAGCTCAGGTAACCGATGTAGCTATATTGGTAGTAGCGGCGGATGACGGTGTTATGCCTCAAACTGTAGAAGCTATAAATCATGCCAAGGCGGCCGGTGTGCCAATCATAGTAGCTATAAACAAGATAGATAAACCGGGAGCCAATTCTGATCGCATAAAGCAACAATTAACCGAATATGATCTTATACCCGAGGACTGGGGTGGCGATACCATATGTGTCCCGGTATCGGCTAAGGCGAAAATAGGCATAGATACATTATTGGAAATGATACTGCTGGTGGCTGATATGCAGGAGCTTAGGGCTAATCCAGACCGTCCAGCATATGGAACAATAATAGAAGCGCAGTTGGATAAAGGCATGGGCCCGCTGGCTACGGCACTGATTCAAGACGGTACGCTGCATGTAGGCGATGTTATATTATCGGGTCTTACTTATGGCAAGGTTAAGGCTTTGATAAATGATAAAGGTCAACGGGTAAATCAAGCCGGACCGGCTATGCCTGTGCAGGTATTGGGGTTCTCGGACGTTCCGAGTGCCGGTGATAAATTTTATGTAGTAGAAGAAGCGCTGGCCAAAAAAATAGTGGAGGAACGCAAGAACACTATAAAAGAAGAGCAGGTTAAGCATAATCAACGTTTAACACTCGATGATCTATTCAATCAGATAAAAGAGGGCGAGATAAAAGACCTTGACATAATAGTCAAAGCCGATGTGCAGGGATCTGTAGAAGCTGTTAAACAGGCTTTAGAGCGTTTGAGCAATGATGAAGTGCGCGTCAACGTTATCCACGGTGGTGTAGGGGCTATAACCGAAAGCGATGTATTATTGGCTTCCGCCTCTAACGCCATTATAATAGGTTTTAACGTTAGGCCGGAGCCTGGTGCTAAAACAGCTGCTGCTAGGGATAATATAGATATAAGATTGTATAGAATAATATACGATGCCATAGATGATATTAAGGCTGCTATGAAGGGTATGTTAGCAAAACGCTTTGAGGAAGTGGTGCTGGGCCATGCCGAGGTCAGAGAAACGTTTAAAATAAGCAATATAGGCACCGTAGCAGGGTGCTATGTAACCGACGGCAAGATTACCCGTAATGCCGATGCCCGTATAATCAGAGACGGTATAGTAGTATATGAGGGTAAAATATCTTCGCTCAAGCGGTTTAAGGATGATGTCAGGGAGGTTGCTGCCGGCTATGAATGCGGCATTACAATAGAACGGTTCAACGATGTAAAAGAAAAAGATATAATAGAAGTATATACTCAACAAGAGGTTGAACCATAAAAACAGGGAGGTTGACTTATATGGAGTTTTCAAGGCTGGCCCGCATATCGGAAGAACTCAAGCGCGAGATCAGCGATATTATAAGAAACGAATTAAAAGATCCTCGGGTTCCGATGATGACAAGTGTCACAAAGGTTGAGGTAACCAATGATCTTAAATATGCCAAGGTTTATGTGAGCGTATTAGGGGACGAGGATGCCATAAAAAATGCTTTTGATGGCTTAAATAGCGCGGCTGGTTTTGTGCGCAAAGAAGTTGGTTCACGCGTAAGGCTTAGGTATACACCGCAGATAATATTCGTTCGCGATACTTCTATTGAATACGGCGCGCATATATCCAAGCTGTTGCATGATATAAATACCAATAAGCCAGAGCATGAGGAGCAATAAATATGGTAGCTTCCGATATAGTAAGGTTATTGAAAACTAGCGATAAGATAGCTTTGATATCGCATATAATGCCGGACGGGGATACGCTGGGTTCATCGCTGGCCCTGGCATTAACATTGCGGCAGAAAGGTAAGGAAGTTGTGTGCCTTTGTTCTGATCCTATACCCAAATCTTACGCCTTCTTGCCGGGCGCTGATATTATAAGGCGTCCGATTCATTCGGACGCCGATATCACGACAGTGCTAGCTATAGACTGCAGTGATAGGGAACGCCTGGGTGATTGTAATAATATATTTTCAAAAGCCGCCTATACGGTCAACATAGACCATCACATAAGCAATACATCTTATGCCCATTATAACATGGTGGATACCACGGCGGCCGCAACTGCAGAGCTCATATATCAGCTTATAAGGCTTACAGGTGCGAACATAGAGAAACAAGTAGCCACATGCCTTTATACGGGCATTGTTACCGATACAGGACGCTTTTCTTATGATAACACAACGTCGGTGACACATGAAATAGCCGGTGATCTTATAAACTGCGGTGTGGATACTAATTGGCTTAATGATGAACTATTTAATAAACGCTCTTTACAGAGGACGCGTCTATTAGCTAAAGCTCTGGACACTATACAGGTTTGTGGAGGTGGCAGCATAGCTTTTATTAAAGTTGACATGGCCATGCTGCGTGCTGTCGGAGCCGACGATGCCGATTGCGATGGTTTGGTGAATTATGCAAGAGATATAGATACTGCAGAAGTAGGCCTGCTTTTTAAGGAGATGGATAATGGTCGCATAAAGGTAAGCCTTCGCTCTAAAAATCATGTCGATGTTAATGCCATAGCGGCAAAATTTAACGGTGGAGGTCATAAGAAGGCGTCGGGCTGTACTATCGCAGCATCTATGGATGAAGCTATTGAAATGGTGTTAAAAGAGCTTGAGCCGATTATGAAGGTCGCGGAGGTTTAAACGGGTCATGGATGGTATCATAAATATGTACAAGCCCGCTGGCATGACCTCTAATGACGTAGTAATGACATTGAGGCGTAGATTAAAACCGCTTAAGGTTGGCCATGCGGGTACTTTAGACCCCGATGCTTCGGGCGTATTGCCTATATGTTTGGGTAAAGCCACAAGGGTTGCGCAATACATAGTCGATGGTGAGAAGGTATATATAGCTGAAATGACCCTTGGCATAGTTACCGATACGCAAGATGCTTCAGGGCAGGTTATAGAACAACGGCCCATAAATGTTGATGTCAACGATATATACGATGCCGTATATTCTTTCAAGGGCAAGCAACAGCAGGTGCCGCCAATGTACTCTGCAATAAAGCATGACGGTGTTCCTTTATATAAATTAGCCAGGCGGGGACAAAGCATTGTACGTACGCCGAGGGATATAGAGATATATGACATATCGATTTTAGATATACAATTTCCTGATCGAGTGCTTTTCAAGGTGAGGTGCTCGAAAGGTACCTATATACGCACTTTATGCCATGATATTGGCCAAAAGCTGGGTTGTGGAGCGCATATGTCTTATCTTTTGCGCACGCAAGTAGCTAATTTCTATATAAAAGACTCTGTTGATCTTGATATGGTAGAACAAATGTACCAGCAAGGCACTTTAGGAGATATTATAACACCTATAGATAAAGCACTTGCTGCGTTTGATTCTATATACGTCAACCGTGAAGGATATGAGCGTACATTGAATGGCAGCAGTCTTTATAAAATGCATGTAGAACATGTGCCACAGGATTTGTCCATGGGAGATATAGTAAAAATATATTATAACGACGAATTTTTAGCATTGGGTCGATTGAGTGAACAGGATACCGGTAAGTGTATAAAACCCGTCAGAGTTTTTGTATAAGAGGATAGAGATGGATATAATAGCATCAGGTAGCGATACCATCGAAGAGCCTTTAGCCATGGCTATAGGTACGTTCGATGGTATACATTTAGGACATCAGCAGCTTATTAAAACATTGAAAGATAAAGCATCGTCATATAAATGCGCGTCGGCTATATATACCTTCGATCGACATCCGCTAAATGTATTATGTCCGGATAAAGCACCTCCCTTGCTGATGAATAATAAGCAGAAATTGAGTGTATTACGCCAATATGGCATAGATTATATAATATTAAATGAATTCAATAAGGCTTTTGCCGATATACCGGCCGATAAATTTGTAAATAACATTTTATTTGGGCTATATTACGTAAAATCGGTGATAGTGGGTTTTGATTTTACGTTTGGCTATAAAGGGCAGGGCAATGCGCAATTGTTGAGAGACGAAGGACGAAAGCGCGGTATAGACGTCGTAATAGTGCCGCCGGTAAAAGTGAACGGCATAACGGTGAGCAGCAGTCTTATACGCCGTTTGGTCAGCGATGGCTGCGTGGAAGAGGCGGCGCGTTATTTGGGCATGCCCTTTGCGCTGCTCGGGGAGGTTCATACAGGCCATAAGATAGGCCATAAGCTTGGATTTCCCACTGCCAATTTGACACCCGATCCCGAAGTGGTGGTACCTCGTCGCGGCGTTTATGCCACTGAAGTGGTTATAAGTGGTATGGAGGGCATATGGAAGGCTGTTACCAATATAGGGACAAGACCTACATTCAATGATACACATATAAGCGTAGAAACCCATATATTGGATTACGATGGACAACTGTACGGTCAGGAGCTGGAGATACGTTTTATAAGCCGTTTGCGCGATGAGATGCTATTTTCCAGCCCTAAGCAACTCGTCCAGCAAATACGCGAGGATATCGATAGGGCAAGGGAAGTGCTCGAAAATTTTGATAAAGCGTCCTCAGCTTCGCAGTCGTAGCGGGGTGTATATGTCAAGCTTTATGCCACGTAATGATTGCGTACTTACAATTCGTTTCGCTTGAGCAAGCTAACGCCGGCAATTCGCTGCGCAATATTTCAAGGTGTTCTCCGGCTTTATATCGTTTGCATGAGCTGAATTTGCCATATTACGGTTTAAAAAAATATATTGTTAATTGATGAAAAATGATATATACTAATGTTAACCATGAGCTGGGGATATCGATTCCTCGACGTTATCCTCTGTTCAATGGAGATTATATGGCATTGGTGCCAAAAAAGAGGAGGTGTACACATGGATAAGGCCAAGAAACAGGAGATAATAAAGGCCTATGGCCTGCATGAGAATGATACTGGTTCACCAGAGGTGCAAATAGCTATCCTGACAGAGCGAATCAATCATTTAACGGAGCATTTGCAGGTTAATAAGCACGACAACCATTCCAGGAGAGGATTGCTCAAAATGGTCGGGCAGAGGCGTAGGTTTTTAAACTATCTCAAAGACAAAGATATTGAGCGTTATCGTTCCATAGTGGACCGTTTAGGACTCAGAAAATAATTATGGGCGGGGATTCCCCGCTCTGTTCATTAAAGACGGTCAAAGGACGGCTCGATATGGAAGGAGGAATTTTTTCTGTATAGACAATTTGAAATGGAACTTGCCGGGAGAAAGTTGACAATAGAAACCGGCAAACTGGCTGAACAGGCCAACGGAGCTGTGTTGGTCAGATGCGGCGATACTACCGTATTTGTAGCGGTTACAGCTTCTAAAGAACCGCGGGAGGGCATAGACTTTTTTCCGTTGAGCGTGGATTTTGAAGAAAAGTTATATGCTGTCGGTAAGATACCGGGCGGATATATAAAGAGAGAAGGTAAGCCGACTGAAAAGGCCATATTGACATCGCGGCTGATAGACAGACCTATACGGCCGTTATTTCCAAAGGGTTATAGAAATGACGTGCAGGTAGTTGCCATGCCATTATCTGTGGAGCCAGATGTGCTGCCGGATGTAGTAGCTATGGTTGGCGCTTCGGCCGCTTTGAGCATATCCGATATACCCTTTGAAGGTCCTATAGGGGCAGTATTAGTAGGACTGGTGGATGGCGAACTGGTCATTAATCCTGACGCTGCTCAGCGTGAAAAAAGCAGGCTTCACTTAACCGTAGCGGGAACAAAGGACGCCATAATGATGGTCGAAGCCGGCGCTAATGAGGTGCCGGAAGATAAAATCTTGGAAGCTATTATGTTCGGGCACGAGCATATAAAACAATTGGTGGCATTTCAAGAGCAGATCGTGTCTGAAGTGGGTATCCCGAAGAATGTGCCTGAATTGCATCACGTGGACCCCGAGATAGAAACCGCGGTGCGCGAATACGCTTTTGATATGATATATGGAGCTGTGCGTTCCAATAATAAGCAAGGCCGTGAAGATCAGATGGATAAGGTCAAAGAGGATATATTCGAGCATTTTGCCGAGATATTTCCGGAACGTGAGGCTGAGATCGATGAAGCGGTCTACAATATAACAAAAGAGTGCGTTCGCAAGATGGTTCTTACCGAAGGGGAGCGACCTGATGGACGAAAATTAGATGAAATAAGGCCTATATCCTGCGAAGTCGGTCTTATACCAAGGGTCCATGGGTCTGGTTTATTTACAAGAGGTCAGACACAGGTGTTGACGATAGCTACCCTGGGTGCACCTGGGGACGAGCAAATGCTTGATGATTTAAGCCTGGAAGAGAGCAAGCGTTATATACATCATTATAACATGCCACCTTATAGCACGGGCGAGGCTAAAATGATGCGCGGACCAGGGCGCCGAGAGATAGGTCACGGTGCGCTGGCTGAAAGGGCATTGGAGCCTATGATACCATCTCAGGATGAATTCCCGTATACCATAAGGTTAGTTTCGGAAGTAATGAGCTCCAACGGTTCCACATCTCAAGCTAGCGTATGCGGCAGCACATTGGCCCTTATGGATGCCGGTGTCCCTATAAAAGCCCCAGTGGCTGGCGTGGCTATGGGTCTAATGAAGGATGAGCAATCCGACAAAGTGGCTATATTGACCGATATACAGGGCTTGGAGGATTTCTTTGGAGATATGGATTTTAAGGTGGCAGGCACGGCTGACGGTGTGACCGCCATACAGATGGATATAAAGGTAAAAGGTATAGACAGGTCCATATTGGAGGCCGCGCTGAAACAAGCATATGAAGGGCGCATGTTCATAATGAATAAGATGCTAGAGGTTATATCTGAGCCGCGCAAAGAGGTATCGCCATATGCACCTAAAATTATGACCATGACCATAGATCCCGATAAGATACGTTCGGTTATAGGCAGCGGTGGTAAAGTCATAAATAAAATCATAGCCGATACAGGCACAAAAATAGACATAGAGGAAAGCGGCACTATATATATAGCCGCGCCGGACAGCGAATCCGGTAAAAAAGCCATGCGTATAATAGAAGGCATCGTTAAAGATGTGGAGGCGGGCGACGTATACCTGGGTAAAGTGACTAGAATAATGCCTTTTGGTGCTTTTGTAGAAATATTGCCCGGGAAAGAGGGATTGGTTCATATATCCAAACTGTCAAAGGAGCACGTTGCTAAGGTTGAAGATGTGGTCAAGGTTGGCGATGAAATATTGGTCAAAGTTACCGATATAGACAAACAAGGGCGGATAAATTTATCCCATAAAGCAGTGCTTAGTGAGGAAACCAACGATAATCCAAAAGATAGACGGGATAGAAATTCATAAAAACATAAACCTTTAAGGTTTATGTTTTTTGTTATAATCGCTCTGGCTGCTGAATATGGTAATACCATCATATAAATAGGGCAGGGTGATTAGAAATGAAGGTCCGCAATTTTCACATAAAAGACAGCTTTTGGATAAATATCATAATAGCTGTGCTATTAATAGCTTTACTAGCAATAGTAGTAAACCGTAAGCCCGAGGCCGTGTTCAATACTTACGTAAATACACCGGTTTATAAAGGTGATGTATCGAAGCCGCTGATCGCTTTTGCATGCAGTGTGGCAGACGGCGCTGAATACATACCGCCTATGCTGAAAATACTTAAAGACAACGATATTAAAGTCACATTTTTTGTAACCGGTCGCTGGGCTAAGCAACATCCGGATCTATTGATGCAGATGGTGTCTGAAGGCCATGAGATAGGTAATCATGGTTTTAATTATGATATGCCGACACAGCTTTCATCGGAGCAAAATAAAAAGGGAATTCTGGATACCGAAAGAATTATAGCAGATATAGTCGGTATAAAGACAACGTTATTTTCTCCACCTTACGGCGATTATGATCGGCAAGTACTTAGAGTAACTGAAAGTTTGGGCTATAAGACCGTGATATGTAGCATAGATACACTCGATTTAATAGACGATGGCTATCAGGCTATAATAGAACGCACATTGAAAAACCCCGGCAATGGGGATATAATATCGATACATCCTACCAGAGATACATTGGTTGCATTACCTATAATGATACGTGAGCTTAAAAGCCGCGGTCTCAATATATGTTGTGTGGGCGATGTAATATCCGGTTGACGCTTGCTATGCGTTAAGCATTATGCTATACTATTCTAGTATCAGGTATTAGAAGCAGCATATAAGCCAAATATGCCAAAGCGGAGGTGGTAGGGTGAGCCGAGGGATTCCCAAACAAGAAAGGCAGGCAGCATTGCTGATGAAATTAAAGCAGGACCCGTTCCTCACTGATGAGGAATTAAGTCGTGCTTTTTGCGTTAGTATACAAACCATACGTTTAGATAGGATGGAAATAGGTATACCGGAGCTTAGACAACGCATACGCGAGCTGGCCGCTGAAAGCTATGGTAAAGTAAAATCGATAAGCGGTAAAGAGATAGTGGGAGAATTGATAGACTTAGAGCTTGGTAAAAGCGGTATATCAGTACTTCAAACCGATAATCAGATGGCTTTTGAGAAAACCAGAGTGGTTAGAGGGCATTTTATATTTGCTCAAGCCGAATCATTGGCTATTGCCGTTATAGATGCTCCTGTAGCGTTGACCGGTGTAGCCAATATTAAATATAAAATCCCTGTTCATGCAGGGGAGAAATTGGTAGCAAAAGCGGAGGTGGTAAGAGTAAGGGCTAATAAATACTTTGTATGGGTAAAAACGAAGGTAAGGGACAATGAGGCCTTTAGAGGGAAATTCATATTGGTCTCGTTGCAAAACGGTTGAAGGAGGACTCATCATGCGTATAGCCGTAGATGCTATGGGAGGCGATTATGCACCACATGAGATAGTAAAAGGATGCATAGAGGCCTTAGATGCTTATAAAACCCACGATATAGATATAGTGCTGGTGGGTCAACAACAAGCTATAGAAGATTTGCTGCAAGGATATGCTTATGATAAATCGCGGTTGAGCATAGAGAACGCATTGCAGGTTATCGGCAATGACGAAAAACCCATTAACGCTATAAAAAAGAAAAAAGATTCTTCCATGATGATAGGGCTTCAAATGCTTAAAGAGGGAAAGGCCGATGCTTTTATATCGGCTGGCAATACAGGTGCTTTGATGGCAGGCGCATTATTGAAAGTGGGCCGCATAGAAGGGATAGACAGACCAGCATTGGCTCCGGTTATTCCTACGGCACAAGGCGGAAGTTTGCTGGTGGATGCAGGTGCTAATATAGAATGCAAGCCTGAAAATCTCATGCAATTTGCAGTAATGGGCTCTGTATACATGGAAAAGGTTTTGAATGTTATATCGCCTCGCGTCGGTTTGGTGAACGTGGGCGAGGAGGAAACCAAGGGCAACGATGTTATACAGGAAGCTTACGGACTTATAAAATCCACTCATCTTAATTTTATAGGTAATATAGAAGCCAGGGATATCCCTGCCGGCAAGGCTGACGTCATAGTATGCGACGGTTTTGTAGGCAACGTTATATTAAAACTTCTGGAAGGCATAGCATCGTCGCTTTTTAATATACTTAAACAAAATATATTGAAAAGCTGGCGCGCTAAATTAGGCGCACTTTTATTGATGCCGACATTAAAAGAACTTATGAAAGAGTGGGATTATGCAGAATATGGAGGGGCACTGCTGCTAGGCATAGACGGTTTGGTTATAAAATCACATGGAAGCTCTGATGCATCCGCAATAAAAAATGCCATCAAACAAGCCGATATATTCGTTTCTAAGGGCGTTTTAACGCAAATCCGAAATGAAATAGTTATGATAGAGGATAGGAGTAATGAACAATAAGATTTCAGCTGGTATATTAGGTTTAGGCAGTTATATGCCTGAAAAGATACTGACTAATTTTGATTTGGAAAAAATGGTAGACACATCAGACGAATGGATTCGCACCCGGACAGGCATAAGCGAACGCCGCATAGCCGATCCAAATGATGCGACGTCCGATATGGCGACAAGGGCGGCATTGAAGGCATTGGATGATGCGGGGGTATCGGCTGCCGATATAGATATGATAATAGTGGCCACTATAACACCCGATATGATATTTCCTGCGACAGCATGCATCGTGCAGGACAATATAGGTGCTAAGAATGCAGCTGCTTTTGATTTGGAAGCCGCTTGTTCTGGTTTTATATATGGTTTGAGCATAGCCAAACAATTTATAGAAACGGGGACGTATAGATATGTATTGGTAATAGCTGCGGACATACTCTCAAGAATCACAGATTGGCAAGACAGAAACACATGCGTATTGTTCGGCGATGGTGCCGGAGCTGCGGTGGTAGGACCTGTGGAAGAAGGATATGGCATATTGTCTACATATCTCGGTTCGGATGGCTCGGGCGGAAAATATCTGCACATAAAAGCAGGTGGATCGCGTATGCCGGCTTCCCATGAAACTGTGGACAAAAGATTGCATTATATGTATATGGATGGCGGGGAGGTATTTAAGTTTGCTGTTAAAATAATGGATACTGCATCGATGGAAGCCATAGAGAGGGCTGGATTGAAGCCAGATGATATAGACTGGTTTGTGCCGCATCAGGCCAATATACGTATAATTGAATCGGCAAGAAGGCGGTTGGGGATATCGCCGGAAAGGGTGTGCCTTACTATACACAAGTACGGAAATATGTCGGCGGCTACTATACCGGTTACTTTGGATGAGGCGGCACACGAAGATAAATTTAAAAAAGGCGACAATATTGTTTTGGTAGGATTCGGAGGCGGTCTGACGTGGGCCTCCTGTGTACTGAAATGGTCGAAATAATGACAGGATGGTGATAAAGTGCTTCATACGACCATATGTGATTTATTAAATATTCGGTATCCTATTATTCAAGGAGGAATGGCGTGGGTAGCCACAGCTGAATTGGCTGCGGCTGTTTCCAACGGTGGCGGATTGGGCATCATAGGTGCCGGAAATGCTCCCAGCGAATTTGTCAGACAACAGATACGCAAAGCTAAAACATTGACCGACAAGCCATTTGGCGTTAATGTCATGCTTATGTCGCCATACGCCGATGATGTTGTAAAAGTAATATGTGAGGAGAAAGTTCCTGTTGTTACTACGGGGGCGGGCAATCCGGCTAAATATATATCGGATTTAAAAAGTACCGGTTGTAAAGTAATCCCTGTAATACCTTCGGTTGCTTTGGCCAAGCGCATGGAAAAGGTCGGAGCTGATGCGTTGGTGGCTGAAGGTCACGAATCTGGAGGTCATATAGGTGAACTTACCACCATGGTTTTGATACCTCAGGTGGTCGATGTAGTTAATATACCCGTTATAGCAGCCGGCGGCATTGCTGATGGAAGAGGCATGGCGGCGGCGCTGGCATTAGGTGCTCAGGGGGTGCAGATGGGCACTCGCTTTGTATGCTCTACCGAATGCACCGCACATGAACATTATAAAGAAGCCATAGTTAATGCCGGCGATAGGGATGCTGTCGTTACAGGTAGACCTACGGGGCATCCCGTAAGGGTGTTGAAGAACAAATTAACAGCCCAATACGATAAACTGGAGCAGGAGCATGCTTCGACAGATGAATTGGAAGCATTGGGTACCGGCAGGCTTAAGGCGGCGGTAGTGGACGGAGATGCTGAATACGGTTCGATTATGGCCGGCCAGATAGCCGGCTTGATAAATGATATAAAACCGGCAGCGGCTATAATACAGGATGTTATATCTCAGGCGGCCGATATTATAAGTCGTATGCAGGGTTTGTTAGATAAATAAAAGGACAGGGGGAGGAAGGTATATACTTATGGGAAAGATTGCTTTTATATTCCCGGGCCAAGGAGCTCAGTATGCTGGGATGGGACAACAATTGGCCCTTCGGTATGCCGAGGTTAGCGAGATTTTCAAAGCTGCTTCGGAAGCGCTTGGTTATGACATGGCCAAACTGTGTTTTGAAGGACCAGATGAAGTGCTCAAACAGACTGAGATAACCCAGCCGTCTATATTCACTGTAAGTATGGCATGCGCCAAAGCATTGGAGATAAACGGCGTGGTGCCGGATATGGCGGCCGGGCTCAGTTTAGGTGAATACGGAGCGTTGACCGTAGCCAATGCTATAGATTTTGCTGATGCCGTTAAGCTTTTAAGGCAGCGTGGCAGATTTATGCAGGAGGCTGTTCCTATAGGGCAAGGAGCAATGGCTGCTATCATAGGGCTTGATAAAGAAACTGTAGAGCAGGTTTGCAAAGAAGCGTCGGAATATGGCGTAGTAGAACCGGCTAATTACAATTGTCCTGGGCAGATCGTCATATCAGGCCAAACTGTGGCTGTTCAGAAGGCTTCCGAGATGGCCAAAGAAAAAGGCGCCAAAAGGGCTATTATGTTAGAAGTCAGTGCTCCGTTTCATTGCAGCTTGCTGAAATCGGCTGGCGACAGACTCGCTGAAGTATTAGAGAGTGTAAGTATAAACAAACCTGCGATACCTGTCATAGCCAATGTTACGGCTGAAGAGGTATCCAGTCCTGAGGATATACGCCAGCTGCTCATTGAACAGGTAAGCAGTCCGGTGCGCTGGGAAGAGAGCGTGAGAAGGATGATAGCCATGGGAGCTGATACATTTATAGAAGTAGGGCCAGGTAAGGCGCTCAGCGGCTTTGTAAAAAAGATAAGCAAGGATGTAAAGGTGATGAATGTGGAAGATATTCAGTCCCTTGAGTCGGCGATTAGCCAATTGGAGGAACGATGAACGACATGCTTAAAGATAAGGTGGCCTTGATAACTGGTGCTTCACGAGGCATAGGAAAGGCTGCAGCTATAAAACTAGGTTCAGAAGGTGCAAAAGTGGCCGTTAATTACTTGAAGAATGCTGATGCTGCGGCGAAAGTAGTGGATATAATAAACAGCAATGGTGGCGATGCCGTGGCTATTCAAGGCGATACCAGCGTGCGAGAGCATGCAGCCGATGTTGTAAATAGGACATTGGAGCACTATGGCACCATCGATATACTAGTGAATAATGCTGGTATAACGAGAGATAATTTGTTGATGAGAATGTCGCAGGATGATTGGCAGAAAGTCATAGATATTAATCTAGGTAGCGTATTTAACTGTACGCAGGCAGTTTGCCGCACCATGATAAAAAAACGCACCGGGACTATAATAAACATCGCTTCAGTGGTTGGTTTGACGGGTAATGCAGGGCAGGCTAATTACGCTGCCGCCAAAGCAGGTATAATCGGTTTTACCAAAGCAGTGGCCAAAGAGTTGTCCAGCAGGGGTATAACCGTAAATGCAGTGGCACCCGGTTTTATAAAAACCGACATGACGGATACACTGGCCGATAGCGTAAAAGAGCAAGTGTTAAACAATATACCATTACACAGGTTCGGTGAACCGGAAGAAGTAGCTGAATTGATAGCGTTTTTAGCTGGCGAAGGGGCAAAATATATAACCGGTCAAGTAATTAATATTGACGGGGGCTTAGTTATGTAATATTATCTTATGGAGGAGCTTTGCTTTAAAGTTTGAAGGGAGGTGAAAGATGATGTTATTTGAGAAAATAAGAGATGTTATAGTGGACCAGTTGGGCGTGGAGCCCGATGAGGTCAAACTGGAGTCGTCTTTTATAGATGATTTAGGGGCTGATTCATTGGATATAGTGGAATTGATAATGGCATTGGAAGAGGAATTTGATATGGAGATTCCGGATGAAGAAGCTGAGAAATTGACTACAGTAAACGACGTGGTGGAATACATAAAGAGCCATCAGGCGTAATTTGCTGGATAGGTCCCGCAGCAGTTACTTACTGCGGGACTTTAAAAAATACGTATTCAAGCTAGCGCTTTTTATATATATTTTAACTTTTTAATTTTCTAACCAAAAATGGAGGTAGAAATGAGCAACCGAGTAGTGATAACAGGTATGGGAGCCGTCACGCCTTTGGGCATAGGTAAAGATATATTTTGGGACAATATAAAGAACGGCGTGTCTGGCATAGATAAAATACAGCGTTTTGACGCCTCAGCATTTACCACGCAGATAGCAGGCGAAGTGCTGGATTTTAAACCTGAGGACTATATAGATCGAAAAGAAGCCAAGCGCATGGACAGATTTACACAATTTGCCATAGCATCGGCCGCTATGGCCGTGAATGATGCAGGTATAAACCTGGATGATATGGATAAAAACAGGCTTGGCGTCGTTATGGGCGTAGGCATAGGGGGTATAGCTACCTTTGAGGAGCAGCACACGCTTCTCAATACTAAAGGACCTGGCCGTATAAGCCCATTCTTCGTTCCCATGATCATAACCAATATAGCCGCTGGCCAAATAGCTATAGCATATGGTGCAAAAGGGTACAATACAACTATAGTAACGGCGTGTGCTTCGGCTACCAATGCCATAGGAGAAGCGTTCAGGGTTATAAGGGACGGCTATGCCGATGTTATGTTTACCGGTGGAGCAGAGGCAGCCGTTACACCGTTGGCCTTGGCAGGATTCTGCGCGATGAAAGCCTTATCCACGCGCAACGATGATCCAAAATCGGCTAGCAGCCCATTTGATGCTAAGCGTGATGGTTTTGTCATGGGCGAGGGAGCTGGTGTTCTTATGCTCGAAAGCCTGGATCATGCAGTTAAACGCGGTGCTCATATATATGCTGAAGTAGTAGGCTATGGAGTTACGTGCGATGCATACCATATCACTGCTCCTGCTCCGGAAGGCGAAGGTGGGGCAAGGGCTATGAGCAATGCGCTCGAGGATGCCGGTGTAAAGCCCGACCAAGTGGATTATATAAATGCCCACGGTACATCAACGCCATATAACGATAAATTCGAAACAATGGCCATCAAAAGCGTTTTCGGACAGCATGCGTATGAGCTTGCTGTAAGCTCCACGAAATCTATGACAGGGCATCTTTTGGGTGCCACAGGAGCTATCGAGGCCATTGCCAGCGCCATGGCCATACAAGAAGGTTTTATTCCGCCTACCATAAATTACGAAGATCCTGATCCCGAATGCGATTTGGATTATGTGCCTAATAAAGGGCGCGCGGCCGATATAGAATATGCCATGTCCAATTCATTCGGCTTTGGCGGACAAAATGCAGTGCTGTTATTTAGAAAATATATGACTGATTAATTAATATGGACATTGTGCGAAAGAGGGGGCGGACATAATAGATAAAAGCCGTTTGGAGCGGTTAAAAGAGCTCATGGATCTTTTGGGTTATAGATTTAATGATATCAATAAGCTGCATGAGGCCTTAACCCATAGCTCATATGCATACGAGCACGGTCTGGATTATTATAATGAGCGTTTGGAATTGTTGGGCGACTCGGTATTAAACCTTATCATTACTGATTATCTATTTGTCACCTATCCTGAGCTCTCAGAAGGGAACTTATCTAAGCTGCGTTCCAATATAGTTTCCGAGAAACCACTTTATAAAGTGGCTGCGGCAATGAATCTTGGCTCATATCTTTTATTAAGCCGTGGCGAGAAGCTGAGCCACGGCGATATGCGCCCGTCAACATTAGCCGATACCGTGGAAGCTATAATAGGAGCGGTATATCTGGACGGTGGCTTCGATGCTGCCAAAGTATTTGTCCTATCCCTGCTTGCTCCTATAATAGAAGAAACAGCTGCTATATCGAATTTCAACGATTATAAGAGCGAGCTGCAGGAGCGCTTGCAGATCGACGGTTACTCTGATATAAAATATGAAATAATAAGGGAAGAGGGGCCAGACCACGATAAGATGTTTTTTGCAGAGGTAAAAGTGGACGGCAAGCCAGTTGGACAAGGCAGCGGCAGGAGCAAAAAGGATGCCGAGCAAAAAGCCGCGCAACAGGCTTTGGGTGAATTATTCGGCGTATAGAGGATGAGAACAGGATGAAGAACCGCAAGAGGTATATAATACCTGTTTTTATACCTCAGCAAGGTTGCTCGTTTCAATGTATATATTGCAATCAATATGCCATTACTGGTATGCGCCAGGATATATTAAGTCAGGCCGATAAGATATTGAGACAAGCCATTTTGACTGCTCCCTCAGGTATCGATATAGAAGTAGCCTTTTATGGCGGTACATTTACCGCTATGCCAGAAGATACTCAGGAAAGCTTGTTAAAGCTTGCAGCTTCATATAGGCGATATGCAAATATCACTGATATAAGGCTCTCCACGCGTCCGGACTATATAGACCCGCCTATATTGGATATGCTGTCGCACAACGGTGTTACTGTCATTGAGTTGGGCGCACAATCTATGGACGACACAGTACTTCATGCCAGCGGTCGTGGACATTCGTCGAAAGACGTAGAGGATGCGGCGTATTTGATTAAGGAATACGATATTAAGCTGGGCATACAACTTATGGTGGGCTTGCCCTCAGACGATACGGACAAAGATATGCGCAGCGTAATTAAAGCTATAGATATAGGTGCTGATTTTATAAGGATATACCCGACGTTGGTTATAAGAGATACACCTTTAGAGCGGCTTTACCTTAAAGGCAGGTATAAGCCGCTATCGCTGTATGATGCTGTGGCTGTTAGCGCTGGTATGCTATGTGTCTGTATAGCCAACGATATACCTGTAATACGCATAGGGCTTCAGCCTAGCGATGGTATCCAATTGGGCAAAGATGTTGTGGCAGGGCCGTTTCATCCGGCTTTCGGGGAGCTGGTAAAAAGCCACCTTTATCTGGACGCTATAAAGGATTCGCTAAAAAGTGTCAGATACGGAGAAAGCGATGTTGTCACACTTCGAACCCATCCATCTGAGCTTTCCATTGTATTAGGCCAAAAACGTTCCAATGTGCAAGGGCTTATGGATCTGGGATTAAAGAAAGTGGATGTAATCCCATCGTCGGATGTAGAGGCCGGTAATATACAATTAGAAATTGCTTCATGGGGGCTGTATAATATGAGTATAAAAGATTACTGTCGTCGGCGATGTGAAGGGAGGATATGAATGTTATGTATCTTAAGAGAATAGAGATTTACGGTTTTAAATCCTTTGCTGACAAGATAGACATAGATCTCCTTCCGGGTATAACAGCCATAGTAGGGCCTAATGGGAGCGGTAAGAGCAATATAGCCGATGCCATAAGGTGGGTATTGGGCGAGCAGAGTCCCAAGGTTTTGCGAGGTAGCAGGATGGAGGATATCATATTCTCAGGCGCTGACAGCAGGAAACCTGTAGGCATGGCCGAGGTATCCATGATTTTAGATAATAGCGATCGGGCATTGGATATGGATTATTCAGAGATAAAAGTTACGCGCCGTATGTTTAAATCCGGTGAATCGGAATATTATCTGAACAAGGCCCTTTGCCGCCTTAAAGATATACAGCAGCTATTTATGGATACAGGAGTGGGCAAAGAGGGTTATTCCATTATAGGGCAAGGGCGCATAGATCAACTGTTAAGCGATCGGCCCCAGGAGCGCAGAGGCATATTTGAAGAAGCGGCGGGCATAGTAAAATATAAATCCCGAAAAATAGATGCCGAAAAAAAACTGGAGCAAACCATACAAAATTTACAGCGTGTAGAGGATATTTTATCTGAACTTGAGTTGCAATTAGGCCCTTTAGAGCAGGAAAGCCGGAAAGCCCGGCATTATATACAGCTGTTGGACGAGCTAAAATATATAGATATAAATTT
The DNA here is from genome assembly GCA_030156435.1 of Clostridiales bacterium. GTDB lineage: Bacteria > Bacillota > Clostridia > Mahellales > Mahellaceae > Mahella. The sequence continues at coordinate 54,212 of JASGMM010000003.1, forward strand.
GTTCTTATACAATTATCATCGGTTAAAAGAGCAGATAGCCAGGACAGAACAGGAAAGCGCCGATATTAAAGAAACGCTGTACCAAAAGGAACAAAGCAAACAAGCTGATGAAGCGGCATTGGCACAACAGAAAGCGTTGTTGGGGGTATATAAAGATAAAATAGAAGCGCTGCACGCTGATATTCTGAATAACAGAGGACAATCGGAGCGCTTGAACGGCCTCATAAACAGCGCCCGACAGCGAATAGAATATCTGGAAAATGATTTAAGCCGACTAAAGAAGGAGATCAGCGATAAGCAGGATCAACAGCAGCATTATGCTGAGCTTATGGTAGGAGTAAAAGCCGAGCTTGAAAGCCTCGAGAATAAAAGGACCAACGTTTTAAAGGAGTTGGACCAATACAAAGAGCAGTTGGCAGACGTAGACGCTGCTCTTGATCGATATAAGGCTTCTGTTAAAAATGGTGAAAGCCAAATAATGGATATCATCGATCGGCAGTCTCAACTTAAAAGCAAGCTCAGCGTCCTGACTTCCGAATTGCAGTCGGTAACAAGGCATATGGTCAGATTGGATGGGGAGCTGGAAAGCTTGTATGCCGATGAAAATCATTTGGTATCGACTAAACTTAGAATAAAGAAGGATATGGACGATGCAAGGCTGAATCTGGAGCAACAGGAACTGTTATTGAAATCCAGAACAGCCGACATATCGGATATCGAAGCTAAAATAAAGGAGATAGCCGAGCGCCGTACGGGCATTGACCGATCTATTCATTCGGATGCATCGCGGTTGAAGTTGCTTCAAGATATGGAGAACAATATGGAAGGATTTAATCGCAGCGTTAAGCTCATAATGGATCAGCGGCTGCGTGATGCTGAGATGAACAAGGGCATTTATGGTCCGGTAGGGCGTTTGATACAAGTAGATGCCGAATATGAGACCGCCTTTGAAGCTGCTTTGGGTGGTAGCATTCAATATCTTGTTACACGCAACGATGACGATGCACGGTATGCTATAAATTTCTTGAAGGCTCGCCAAGGCGGGAGAGCCACCTTTCTTCCTATAAGCGCTATAAAGCCTAGAAGGCTGAGCGAGCGCGAGAGGGCTGCTTTGAAGCATGAGGGATGCATAGGTGTGGCTTGTGATATAGCTCGATTTAGTCCTGAATTTTCCGATGTCGTAGGCTATTTGCTGGGCCGCGTGCTTATATGCGACGATCTGGCACATGCGATAGACATAGCTCGAGCTTTCAAGTATTCATTTCAGATAGTGACGTTAGAGGGCGACGTGGTTGGCAGCGGAGGTTACATATCCGGCGGCAGCTTAAAGCGCCGTGAGAGCGATATATTGAGCAGGTCGGGGCAGATACAGCGGTTGGAGCAAGCTATTGAGGAACATAGACACAGTTATGCGGCGATGAGCAAGCAAATGGATATGCTCAGCGATGTGCTTAACGAACAACGCAAACAGCGCAGCGATATAGAGGGCAAATTATCTCAGTTGCACGTAGAATATGCGCGCATGGAAGAAACTATAAAAAATCTCGAACAGCAGCAGGATGCTTTAACACATAAAAGGGAGGCTATGGAACAAGAACGCTTGACGTTATCTGAAAACCAAGCATCGCTTGAGCGGGAAATCGAGCAATGCAAGGCCGAGATTGCGAAAGTGGAGCAACAGCGTCATTCCTTCGCTCAGGATGCACAGGAAAACGATAAACGTATTCAAGATTTGACTCAGCAAAGAGAAGATATCATGGGCCGTCTCACTCAAATACAAGTAAGCGCGGCCAAGCTTGAGAGCGAATGCGCTTCATTGCGACATCGGCTGGACGAGGCAGAAGCAAATATCGAAAGGGCCAAAGCCGATGTCGAGAACAAACTGGAACAGATAAAATGCAACGATGAAGAGAAAATAGCTGTTCAAGAGGGTTTGGATAAACAGCGCATGGAGCTGGAAGAACATCGTTCGCTGGATGATAAACTGCAGCAGGATATTAAACGCCTTGAAAGAGAACAAGAGGCTCTGTATCAGGAAATAGCAGAAAAAGAGGAGGATCTGCACGATTTAAACGAGGTTGTAGCTGATTTGAGCAATAAGCTGTATAAATGCGATGTCCAAAAGCAGCATTTAGAAGAGCAGTTACAATCTTTACAGGAGGAAATATGGGAATCGTATCAGCTTTCATATGCCAATGCACTGAAGTATAGAGATGATGGCTTTGAGTGGGCTAAGGCATCTAAAGACAGAACCGCGATAAAGGAAGAAATAGCTGCTATTGGGCCTGTAAACCCGGGGGCTATAGAAGAATACGAGCGAATATACCAGCGAGTCGAATTTTTGAGGCGACAGCATGATGATTTGTCCAAGGCAATTCAGACATTGCAAGACCTTATAGCTGATTTGGAGGCTGATATGCGCCGGCAGTTTGCCGGACAATTTTCTGTTATAAATAATAACTTTCAGCGCATATTTAGACGGTTATTCGGTGGAGGCAGTGCATCTCTTATACTGGAAGATGGAGATGTGCTGGAAGCCGGCATAGATATAATAGCGCAACCGCCGGGTAAAAAACTGCAGAATATAATGCTGTTGTCAGGTGGCGAACGCACCTTGACAGCTATAGCCATATTGTTTGCATTGTTGGAGATACGTCCGTCGCCTTTTTGCGTTTTGGACGAAATAGAGGCGGCTTTGGATGAGGTAAACGCTCAGAGATTTGCAAATTTTATTCAGGATTACAGCCAAAACATCCAATTTATAATCATAACGCATCGTCGGCCTACTATGGAAGTAGCTAGTGCTCTATATGGCGTATCTATGGTGGAGCGCGGCGTTTCCAAGCTAATATCTGTTCAATTGGATGAAAAAACTGGTTAAATCAAAAAAGCGGAGGTTTTAGTGAATGGGTATATTTGATAAGCTAAAAAGTGGCCTGGCTAAAACAAGAGATAATTTCAGCAGCAGGGTAAATGGCTTGATAAATTCATCCAAAGTTATAGATGAGGAATTTTATGACCAATTGGAAGAGTTGCTTATATTGGCCGATGTAGGGGCTAAGGCTGCTGAATCGATAATAAATGATATAAGAAAGCAGGTCAAGCAGCAGAAATTAAGAGCTCCAGAGCAGGTAAGAGCCCTGTTAAAAGATGAACTGGAACGAGTGTTGAGCAAAAATGCGGCATCGAAGGATATGGATTTATACCCCCGTATCATATTAGTAGTAGGCGTGAACGGTGTGGGCAAGACCACTACTATAGGTAAACTGGCCTATAAATTTAAACAGGACGGTAGAAAGGTTCTATTGGCGGCTGCCGATACATTCAGGGCTGCGGCTACTGAACAGTTGGAGATATGGAGTCAGCGTGCCGGCGTGGATATAGTGAAACATGAGGAGGGTTCCGATCCGGCGGCTGTAGTATTCGACGCTATACAATCAGCTAAAGCCAAGAAAGCCGATGTTATAATATGCGATACTGCCGGTCGTCTTCATAATAAGAAAAACCTTATGGAGGAATTGAAAAAGGTAAACCGCGTGGTAGAAAGGGAATATCCTGAAGCCTATAAAGAAGTACTGCTGGTACTGGACGCTACGACTGGTCAGAACGCTATATCTCAGGCACGCGTGTTTAAAGAGGCCGTGGATATAAACAGTATAGCACTTACCAAACTAGACGGTACCGCTAAAGGTGGCGTGGTCATAGCCATAGCTGACGAACTTTCGGTTCCAGTCAAATATATCGGTGTCGGGGAAGGCATAGATGATTTGCAGGATTTTGAACCTAAAAATTTTGTATCCGCGCTGCTACAGGGGTGAAGCATGAAATTTTATGATCTGTGCCTGGTTGTTTCTGAAGAACTATATATTTACTTTTATTTGATGTTCGCCTCTCTTATCGACTATTTATAGCCAGTGGCATTTATTATTCGCTCTATGATACTGTCATCACATTACTTAATTGTTTTTTTATGGGTCGGCATCGGCATAACTACAAAACCATATCCAAGCATGGTTTTTTTATAGCTTATTCTGTCAGTTGAGTTCGGATGGCACCAACCTCCACTGACATCTTCGGTCAATAACCTCACGAATCCTTTGTATATCCAGAACCGCTCCTCTTAATGCATCATATAAATCTTTTATAAATTGCTGAACCCCGCGCTCTTTAACCTTTTTTATCACTAATTCGCTGTGAGTTACCAGTTCGTTGATAAGATGCGCTATCTTCATAAGATAGTGATATCCTTTCATAGCGTTCCAGTTATACGATAAACAGTGTTCATATCCGTAACCATAATGCTTTTCTACTAAAATGTTGTTCTCTATTTTCCACCTATATCGCGCCATCTTGGTACAGCGGTTAAATACGTTGTCTTTGTTGATCGGTCTACCGGATAACCAGGCGTAACGTGTCTTTTTATGTTTTGTTTCGCCACTGTTGCGTTCAACCTCGTCCCACTCTTCTTCGCATATCACTACAGCGAAGGTCTCTTTGTGGTGACCATAGTAATATGGGACAGCGTTTACCCATGTGTATACTTGATGACGGTTGCCCCAATCGCACTCGTAATGGTTCTCCTGCTCTAACTTCATCAATCCTTCGGCATCTTCCCAGACATCTTTTAGGCAGTTGTCCTTGAACACAATCATGTAATCCCAGTGGTGTTGTTTGCATATGTGTATTATCGGTCCGCAGGCATATAATCCGTCAACTACTATTGAAAGGCCGCTTTGGGGGAATATGCTTTTGATTTTTTGGGATATGCGGTAAAATGCTTTCCTCTCGCAATCCTGTTTGCTCGTTTCGTCAGCATATTCTTTGTTATCAAGAAATTCGCTCATTATGGGCAATATAATGCCATTATCTAATATTAGCACCGCTTCCAATACATACACATAATATTGTGCTGCTTTCTCTTCTCCTTTGCTTACGTGGCGTTCCAAACATTGTTCGGCCCAGCGATAATCGCGTGAGTATTTCTGTGTTCCGTCAATGGCGATAAGGTATTGATGGTCACGCAGGTAATTCTTGAATTTCTTTCTCCTGATAAGGTCTTTTAAAAGTTCTACCATACATTCTTGAATTTGCTCAATGTCGTTTATATCTTCAAGTAATCTTGCAAGTGTATCAGCATGAGGGATATTTTCTAATTCTGGAAACATGGCTTTTATATTTTCGATGAATATGGGCAGGCTCATCTCTCTATTGGCTTGCCGCCGTGATGATACCTGGAATACGAACATAAGGATGCCATATAGCATCAGCACGGTCATTTTGTGTTTGATTTTGCCAGGCTGCCTGGGATCAGGAATATTGCTCAGTTTTTTGAGCAATGACGGCAGGATTTGTCTGTAGATGATAAGTGTATTTTCGACAGTTTCTTGTCTGTCAGCCATTTCTTCAGCATAGGTCTTCTGAGTTGATTTGCGATTGGGTATGGACGGTTTCTGAGGCTTGGGAAAAAATTTAATCTTTGAACGCTTATTCTTCATCAGGATCAACCCTTCTATATGGTTTCTCTCCCTTAAGATAAGCCCTAAAGTCTTTCTCGAGAGGATATACATATATGGCCTTACGCGATAGAAGGTATTCATTCTTCCTATCCATCCGCCCCCGACCTTTGGTCTGCCCTAGATAGAGCCAGTTGGCTGCTTTGTAGCAGGTACCGGCAAAGTGCTCAAGGTCGACAAAGGTTTCCAACAGCACTGGTGCATAG
>JASGMM010000053.1 GCA_030156435.1 Clostridiales bacterium
CAACCGCGATGGCGATACGCCGAACTTTCTGGCTAGATCATTGGATATGGATAAATTCATCAACACAGTAGTATCCACATGCGATTATGTAAAAGCAAAAAAGCGCAGCAACAAAACCATAAACCTATCGTTCGATGAATGGAACGTATGGTATCATTCACATGAATCTGATCAACATGTAGAACGCTGGAGCACGGCACCACATCAGGTGGAAGACAGTTACAACCTTGAAGATGCCTTAGTGGTGGGTTGTATGCTCATAACACTTCTAAGACATGCAGATAGGGTAAAGATAGCCTGCCTGGCTCAATTGGTCAACGTTATAGCACCTATAATGACAGAAAAAGGCGGTCCTGCATGGAAACAGACCATATACTATCCGTTTATGCACGCTTCGAATTATGGAAGGGGCACTGTATTGATGCCGGTAGTAGATGCGCCCAAATACGACAGCAAGGACTTTACCGATGTGCCAATAATTGAATCCGTGGCTATAGAAAACGATGAGAAGAACGAGCTGACTATATTTGCAGTAAACAGGGATATGGAAGATGCTTTGTTGCTTGAATGCGTGCTTGGCGGATATGAGGGCTATAAAGTGAAAGAGCATATAATACTCGACGGCGACGATATAAAAGCTGGAAACAGCGCTGAAAGTCCGGACAATGTGGTACCTAGAAATGTGCAGGACGGCAAAATAGACGGAGAGATGTTGTCCATAGCCCTCCCAAAACTGTCGTGGAATGTCATAAGATTGGGGAATTAATTTTTGATAGAATAATATATGTATTATATCTCGAGTTTGACGGTAAAATAAGAGAAAAATAGCCACATAATCCGAATATATAGGGATTTGTGGCTATTGTTATTTTGGCGCAAATTTGTAGTGTTTACTTCTACTTTTTAGCTTTTCCCAAAATATTTTTTATTTCCGAGCGACTTAGCCGTTTCTTTGTAAAATCGACACCTATTGCCTTACCTAATGCATCAGTTACATCCGTTCTGCAATCGAAAAGATAGAGGGTTTTGGTTTCAGGTGAACCTAGTTAGCCCTCTAATGGACTTGGATAAAATCCTTGTATATAGTTACTGCTCTATATATATGCTATAATAATAAAAAGCAGACAGGTAGGTGATTCCGACATGGCTTATACTATGCCGCGAAAGGAAGAAAGGAAGGCTAAACTTACAAGCGAGTTGGATAGAGCATTGAAAGCCGTTATAACGCTTAGTCCCCAAAAGGTTATATTGTTCGGTTCCATGAGCAGGGGTGATATAGGCTCCGCCAGCGACATCGATCTTCTTATAATATGGGATACTGACATGCCCTTTCTTGAGAGGTTAGGCGTTTTTTACCTAAGGCTCAGCAGAAAGCATCGCCACTTGTGGCGGGGATGAATGCTTAAGTTTGACTGAGAAATAAATACTGTACCCACTTGCATAATAAATGTTCTTGATATATAATATATCAGGAGTTGATGAAGATGAATACACAATATAAGATGACGAGGCATGCTAAGTTTTCGATAAACTATCATCTTGTATGGATACCAAAATACAGGCGAAACATCCTCGATAACCCGCAAGTAATATCCATTATAAAAGATACAATAGAGGAGCTGAGCATAAAATATAAATTTGATATAATTGCAATGGAAATCTTGCCCGATCATGTTCATCTTCAGATAAGCGCGTTGCCCCAATACAGCCCGGCTGAACTGGTCAACAAAATAAAAGGCACGACCGGTTTCAGAATAGCCAGGCGGTTTCCCGAACTAAAAGCAAGAGGCAAGATATGGACAAACGGTTATTTCTGTGCTACGACAGGTAATGTAAGTACAGAAACGATAAAAAAATACATAGAAGAACAATGGACGAAAATAGAATGAGGTGATTACCATAAGCGGATCTAAAACCCCATCATTTGTCTTAACCCTTAAACTGGATACACAAAAATATCAAGAGGATATACTGGATAAAAGGCTTGAAATAGGAAGGCAAATATATAACGCCTGTCTAGGTAAAGCATTAAAGCGATATAAGGCAATGACAGAAAGCAAACAATACCGGTTGATTCAGCAGATGACAAAAAGCAGCGAGCGCAACCACCAACTCGGAGAATTGCAGAAACAATACAAACTTACACAAAGCGATATAGACGCATACGTAGCCCCCATGCAGCATAAGTTCAAGGACAATATAGACAGTCATACGGCACAAAAACTTGCAGAAAGGGCATTAGCGGCGGTAGAGAAGCTTATATATAGCAAAGCCAAACAGGTGCACTTCAAAAAAATTGGCCAGGACATATCATTAGAAGGCAAAGCTAACAATACAGGCATAAAATACAGAGACGGACATATCCTATGGAACGGCTTAAAAATACCAGTGATAATAAAACCGGGTGACGAATATGCTTGCTTGGCCATACAATCGCGTATCAAATATTGCAGGATATATAAACGATATACTGGTAACAAATACAAATACTACGTCCAGCTCATACTTGAAGGCATACCACCGTTGAAAGAGATAAAGGTGGGACAAGGCGATGTAGGAATAGATGCAGGGACACAGACAGCAGCCATAGTAGCCGATAACGAGGTCATGCTGGTTGAACTTTCACCTCAGACAAAAGCAGTAGATAAAGAAATAATACGATTACAAAGGAAACTGGATCGCAGCAGGCGTGCCACCAATCCAGATAACTTTAACCCTGACGGCACAATCAAAAAAGGCATAAAACACCAATGGATAAAAAGCAAAAAATATACAAAAACACAACTATTGATAAAAGACAGATACAGAAAGAGGGCCGGAATACGGCGTCAAAGCCATAACAAACTGGCAAACCATATACTCTCACTTGGCAGCAACATAAAAGCAGAAAACATGGATTATGAAGCATTGCAGAGGCGGGCTAAAGAAACTACCATAAACCAAAAAACTGGCCGGTATAACAAAAAAGGCCGGTTTGGCAAGAGCCTGGCCAACAAAGCACCGGCCATGTTAATAACAATAATAGATACAAAACTTAACTACTTCGGATTAAAACTGATAAAAATTAAACCCAAAGATACAAAAGCCAGCCAATATAACCATGTAGATGATGAATATACCAAGAAGGAATTATCACAGAGGTGGAACGAGATAATGTACAAAGGCGGGATAAGGAAGATACAACGCGATTTATACTCGGCGTTTCTGCTGCAGAATGCAGAAAAGGATGAAAACACTGGTAAGTACTATATAGACAGGGATAAATGCATAGACAGGTTTGATGGATTTTTAGAACTTCATGATAAAGAGATAGAACGGTTAAGAGGGCTTAAGAAGGAACAAAGATTGATAAGCAGCATGGGTATATAAACAACAAACAAAGGGATTTAGACTCAATGCCTTAAGCTATCGCTAATACACCGTCGGGTGTATAGATAGTAAAGTCTATTGAAACCGGTCAGTGCCTGCATGTTGTAAGGCTTATGCCTGAGAGTGCGGGAGAAGCTTGGGAGTAAATAGAACCCTCGTCACTTGTGGCGGGGAGAAGTCAGGATGCTATAAAGCCCGATGTTGCAATGGATATATTAGTATACACTCCGGATGAAATAAACCAAGCCATTCATACAAACTCATTTATACGCCACGCTATAGAAGAAGGGGTTGTTTTATACGAAAAGTGATTATAGGCCATAGATAAAGCCAAACGTATAATCTCAATGATTGAGGACAAAATCGATATTTCGTGAATACTGTTGCTTTTCCGTCCAATCGACAGCAGTACATATAGGGCAGCGCTATTAGTGCGCTGGACTGAATGCATGAGCATTTGCGAAGTCAAAGAGCTGCCGCATTGGCAGCTCTATCTTTTGCATATGCCAAAAGCACTGGCTGTAATAAAAAATTAAAAAAGGCAAGCGTTATGGTGAATAAATGTGCTATAATTTATGTGGAGATGAGACATGATGGGCCCTGCATGGGTAAGAGATGAACTTATTTTGGCATTGGACGTCTACTTTGAGCTTGGCCGGAAGCATAGCATATGATGCTCGTATAAAGGCAGCTAATTGTAGAATAAACATTATCAATTGTTACGGAGTGGATTAAATGGGATGTATTTTTTGCGATTATCTGGATAATAAGGCATACATAATGGAAAATGAACTTGCTTTCGCAATATATGATAATTTTCCTGTAAACAAGGGGCATATGCTTATTATCCCTAAGAGGCATTTTGCAAGTTGTTTTGATGCTACACCTGATGAAGTAATTGCATTTAATGACCTGATTAAACGAGCTAAGGGATTGCTTGATAGCAGGTTTAGCCCTGATGGTTATAATATTGGCGTTAATATTGGAGAAGCTGCCGGGCAGACTATTTTCCATCTTCATATACACGTTATTCCAAGGTACGTAGGGGATGTTGAAAATCCTAGGGGAGGCATCAGGAAGCTAAAGAAGCCTATTATAGAGTACGATGGTTAGAGAAAACGAAGAGGGATTAGACACATGGGAGAGCATTCGTATTTATATAATAAATGCAGCTATGATAGGAATTGTGTTACAGGTGATACGGACCACTTATATGTATATCTAAGGGAATCGATAGCTAAAGCAGAGAGTATAGATATTATTGTGGCCTTTCTTATGGAATCCGGAGTAAAGCTTTTGATGGAGGATTTTAAAGAGGCAGTTGATAGAAATGTTGCTTTGAGAATTTTGTGCGGAAATTATCTGAACATAACTCAGCCGCAAGCCCTTTATCTCCTTAAGGATTTTTTAGGGGACAAAGTTGACCTGCGTTTTTATAATAATCCCAGCAAATCTTTTCATCCGAAAGCATATATTTTTAGATATAAGGATAACGGCGAAATTTTTGTTGGCTCCTCTAATATCTCACATTCAGCCCTGACTGATGGTATAGAATGGAATTATCGAATTCGTTCCGATACTTCCCCACAAGATTACGCTCATTTTAAGCAAACATTTGACGATTTATTTTTCAATCAATCCATCATAGTGGATGATAATGAGATGCGTAGATATTCAAAGAATTGGAAGAAGCCAAAACTTTTTTATGACTTAGAGAAGCTCGAAAATAGCACAACAGAGGATAATGGATTTAACCAAAACCAATTTGCTGATGAGCGTTCGGAATATACTACCGGCGCAGAAGATAAGGGCGGAGACAGAGGCATAGTAATTGAGTATCCGCGTCCGATAGGACCTCAAATTGAAGCGCTATATGAATTGAAAAAAGCCAGGCTTGACGGCTGGAACAAAGGTATCGTAGTTGCCGCCACAGGGGTAGGCAAAACATTTTTGGCAGCTTTTGATTCTAAGGAATTTAAAAAAGTCCTCTTTGTAGCACATAGAGAGGAGATCCTATTTCAGGCTGAAAGGACTTTCAAGTGCGTAAAGCCTAAGATTTCAACCGGATTTTTCAGTGGGGGACGAAAGGACAGAAACTGCGATGTGTTATTCGCAACCGTTCAAACGCTTGGCCGTGGAGAATATTTAGATGGTGAAACCTTTAGCAGAGATGAATTCGATTATATAATCATTGATGAATTTCATCATGCAGTTGCGGAGAGTTATGTTAATATCATTGAATATTTTAGACCTAAATTTTTGCTTGGGCTTACGGCAACACCTGAAAGGCTCGATAATCAAGATGTATTTGCTTTATGCGACTATAATCTGGTGTATGAAGTCAGATTAAAAGAGGCAATAAATAAAGGATGGCTTGTGCCTTTCAGATATTATGGAATTTATGATGAAATAGACTACAGCGGTATTGATTATAAAAATGGCAAATATAATGAGAAACAATTGGAACAGGTATTAAGTATAAACAAGCGGGCTGATCTTATATTGCAGAATTACCTTAAATATAGCAGCCGGAGAGCTCTGGCATTCTGTTCAAGCAGGAACCATGCGGTTTTTATGGCTAAGTATTTTAAGACCCATGGTATCGATGCTTGTGCGGTTATCAGTGGAAATGGGCATAATAATTTGGATGCTACCCAAATATCCTTATATGTAATGGATCGCACTGAAGCTATAAATAAACTTAAGGCTGGTGAGATTAGAGTAATATTTTCAGTAGACATATTCAATGAAGGGCTTGATGTTCCCGAAGTAGATATGGTCATGTTTTTGAGGCCCACCGAGTCACCGACTGTTTTTCTTCAGCAATTGGGCAGAGGGTTGCGTAGGAAAGGTGAAAAGAAGTATGTAAATGTTTTGGATTTTATCGGGAATTATAAGAAAGCCAATCTTATTCCTTTTTTTCTCACAGGGGATATAAATGAGCGTAATAAAAAATCAAGAAGGGCCTACTTACCGGATGAAGAGGAATACCCTGAAGGCTGCTTCGTTGATTTTGACTTTAGGTTAGTAGACATTTTCAAACGGATGTGGAATGAACAGAAAAATCTTTTTGACAAAGTTAAAGAGGAATATTTTAGGATTAAAGAATATCTGGGCGACAGGCCGTTGAGGCTTTCAATGTATACTTACCTGGATGAAAGTATATATTCTGTAATACGTACAAAAAAGGAACTGAATATTTTTAAGGATTATCTTAGTTTTCTTGATAAGATTGATGAATTATTACCCGATGAACAAGCGCTGGTTGGCACTGAGGCGCATGAGTTCCTTAAGGAAATAGAAAATACGAATATGACGAAAATGTATAAGATGCCGGTCTTATTAGCTTTTTATAATAAAGGGAATATGAAGCTTGCAATAGACGAAGGCGATATATATGAAAGTTTTAAAGAATTTTATTCTCACCCATCCAATGCTATTGATCTTATGAGGGATAATAGTACATCAAATTACAAAGAATGGGGTAAAAAAGAGTATGTAAACCTGGCAAGGAGAAATCCCATCAATTTTCTTTTGCAATCCTCCCCAGATTTTTTTCGTGAAGAAAATGGGCGATTTTGCCTTGCACCGGCGTTGGGGAAGTATATTAACAATCCGGCGTTTATTAAGCATTATAAAGACATCATTGATTATAGAACAAGAAGATTCTATAAAGAGAGGCTTGAAAAAAGATATAGCGATAATGAAATAGATAATGTAGTGTAATCAGGGAAACTGAATTGCTTAACGCTATAATGAGATATACAAAACGCATAATGAAAGCATATCTAGTATGCTGTATACGAATTAAACAAAATACTACCGAACACCACAATGTGCTGCATTGTTTATACCTCCATGTATTGTTAAAATTATAACATACAAAACAAATGCTTAGGAGGATATTTTATGACAGGCAAAGAACGCATATACAGCACGATGAGGCACGAACAAGGCATAGACAAGGTGGCGTGGGTGCCATTTGCGGGCATACATGCAGGTAAATTGACGGGTTATAGCACCACAGATATATTGACCGATGAGGATAAATTATACGAGTCGCTGGTAAGGGTAAATGAAACATACAAGCCAGATGGCCAGCCGATAATGTTCGACCTTCAGATAGAGGCCGAGATACTGGGCTGTGAGCTGATGTGGGCCGAGAAGGCGCCGCCGTCGGTCAAGACACATCCTTTGGAGTCAAGCGACGACATACCGGATTATATACCGAAAGAACATGACGGCAGGATACCGGTAGCGTTAAATACATTAAAGAGGCTTAAAGACAGCGCAATAGGCCAAAATACAGCTCTGTACGGCTTGATATGCGGGCCTTTCACCCTGGCGTCGCACTTGAGGGGCAACGATATATTTATGGATATGATAGACAAGCCCGAATATGTAAAGGCTCTGTTGGCATATACAGCCGATGTGGCCGAGGCCATGGCCGGCTATTACATCGATGCCGGCGCGGATGTGGTGGCTGTGGTCGATCCGCTGGTATCTCAGATATCGCCCGTCCATTTTGCGGAATTCTTAAGCGTGGGATTTACACGGATATTCTCGTATATAAGGCAGAGGGGGACTTTTTCATCCTTCTTCGTATGCGGCAACGCCACCAGAAACATAGAGGAGATGTGCAAGACGCAGCCCGACTGCATATCCATAGACGAGAACATAGACATGCCGGCCGCCAAGGAGATAACCGATCGGTACAATATAACTATAGGCGGCAATATACCGCTCACATCGGTAATGCTGTACGGCTCTCAGTATGACAACATGAAATATGTCATCGGCCTGCTGGATGCTATGGATCACCATAACCTCATAATATCGCCGGGATGCGATATGCCCTATGACGTGCCGCCGGAAAATGTAATAGGCATACGGCAGGCGATAGATGATACGCAGGCTGTAAGGGAGATAGTGAAGAATTACAGGCCCGGCGCACAACAAGAAGAAATAGATATTAAACTGCCCGATTACGATAAGCTCGAAAGGCCGCTTATAGAAGTATTCACCATCGACTCGGCCACATGCGCCGCCTGCGGTTACATGGTCGATGCCGTAAAAGTCGCTAAGCAGCACTTTGGCGACAAAATAGACTTTGTAGAGTATAAAGCGGTTAACAGAGAGAATATATACAGGATACAAAAGATGGGCATAAAGAATCTGCCGTGCATATTCATAAACGGACAATTGAAATATTCGTCGATCATACCGGACAGAAAAGAGCTGTTTGAAGAGATAGAAAGGTATCTGATCAAGGATGGGCAAAGAGCATAGCAAAAAAGTCTATTTAATAACAGGATTTTTGGGTGCCGGCAAGACTACGCTGATAAAAAACATCATAGAAGCCCATCCCGATACAAAAATAGGTGTCATAGTCAACGAATTCGGCAAGGTGGGCGTGGATGGCAGCATCATAGCCAAGGATGGCATGGCGGTGCATGAGATAACCAACGGCTCCATATTCTGCTCGTGCCTTCAAGCCACGTTTGCTCAAAGCCTGATCGAATTTTCGGGCTTGCCCATAGATATACTGCTCATAGAAGGTTCGGGCATGGCCGATCCTTCCAATGTGGACGCCATACTCGAGAGCATAAAGGATAAAACGCATGCGCCGCTGAACTATAAAGGCGATATATGCGTGGTGGACGCGGCCAACATAGATAAGCTGGTGCAAGTATCCAGACCGGCTGAAAAGCAAATAAAATATGCCGATTATATAATAATCAATAAAGTGGATAAAGCAGATGAGCATAAAATAGAGGCTATAAAGGGACTAATGGCAGAGCTCAATCCTTACGCGGCTATAGAAGCGACCAGCTTTTCAAACGTCAACGGCGATATACTCGATAAGGTACGGGTGTTCGATAAAGAAAGCGCTGAGCTCGGACAAAGCTGTAATACGCCGTCCAACAGACCCTCCATCATCTATATAAAATCACAAAATGATGAGGATGAAGAAAGGTTCAGGCTGTTCATGCAATCCGTAATAGGCGACGCCTTCAGAGTAAAAGGCTTTTTCAAATTAAACGGCGACTGGAAGCACATAGACGGTACAACCGACGAATTCACTATAAAGCCGATAAACGTACAAAGAGAAATATCCGAGTTGGTCATATTTCCCAAAGCGGATGAGCACTCAGTACAGAGCATAAAGCAAAAATGTGAAGAATTCCTAAAGGGTGACTATTCAAATAGTGTGACGCATAGGCGACGGTAACGATTAGCCTCAAGGCGATTTTGTGGAGGATATCCGGTGAAACTTAGCGAGGTGTAGGATTAGAATTTCCCAGCGTAACCGAATTATCTAAGCAATGTTAAAGACAATCCCGCCCTGAAATAACAAGGTAGCAAAAATTTATCGGCGCTTTGGAAATTCCCGAAACGAGCTTTAGTTTCACCGATATCCGAAACACATGAGCCGGAGGCTAATCAGTTACTAAGCCTGTGAGATACCTGAACAGTCACCCCTGCATGCCGCTGTAAAATAGAAAATCATGCGAAATGCTAGACATGCCGCCGATATAGTATTAAAATAGAAACAACAGCGTTTACAAAACTGCCTGAATGAACATTCAGGCAGTTTAAAATATAAAGATATAAGGAGACTGGTGGCATGGAAGAAAGGATAATATATATCGACGGGCAATTCTACCCCAAATCCGAGGCAAAAATCTCGGTATTCGATCACGGCTTTTTATACGGCGATGGCGTGTTCGAAGGCATAAGGGCCTATGACGGCCGCGTATTCCGTTGTGAGGATCATATAAACAGGCTCTATGAGGGCGCCAAGGCCATAGACCTCGAGATACCGATGAGCAAAGAGGAGATGACCGAGGCCATGCTGGAGACCATACGCCGCAACGGCTTAAGGGACAGCTACATACGCCTGGTGGTATCGCGGGGCGTGGGGGACCTCGGGCTCAGCCCTGACAAATGCCCTAACCCTACCGTAGTCATTATAGCCGACACCATAGCTATATATCCGCCTGAGATGTACGAGAACGGGCTTGTAGCCATAACAGCGTCGGTGCGCAGAAACAGCGCATCATCGCTCGATCCGCAGATAAAATCCCTCAATTACTTAAACAACATACTGGCCAAGATAGAGGCCAATCGCGTCGGCGCAGCCGAGGCCATACTGCTCAATCAGAACGGCCTGGTAGCTGAATGTACCGGCGACAATGTGTTCATAATCAAAGACGGCGTTATCACGACGCCTCCTATATATGTCGGTGCGCTGAATGGCATCACCCGCCGCGTGGTGATAAGCGTCATAAAACAGCTCGGTCTTCCATTCGAGGAAAAAGAATTCACGCTTTACAACCTCTACAATGCTGACGAATGCTTCTTTACCGGTACAGCGGCCGAGGCCATAGCGGTGACCATGATAGATGGGCGTACCATAGGCAGCGGCAAGTGCGGCCCGATAACGGCCAAACTGTTGGAAGAATTCCGCAAGGTCACGCGAGATCCGTCGCAGGGCAAAGAAATATATTAAGGGGGTTGATTATGAGAAGCGATAATGTAAAAAAAGGCGTCGAGAAGGCCCCGCACCGCTCATTGTTCTATGCGCTCGGGTTTACTAAGGAGGAGCTGGATCGCCCGCTGATAGGCGTTGTGAATGCAAAAAGCGAGATAATACCCGGCCATAAGCACCTCGGTATCATAGCTGATGCCGTCAAAGCCGGCATACGCATGGCGGGAGGCACGCCGATAGAGGTGCCGGCCATAGGGGTATGCGACGGCATATCCATGAACCATGAGGGCATGAAATATTCCCTGGCCAGCCGCGAGCTCATAGCCGACTCGGTCGAAACGCTGGCTATGGCCCATGGCTTCGACGGCTTGGTGCTTATACCCAACTGCGATAAGATAGTGCCCGGTATGCTGATGGCCGCCGCGCGGCTGGACATACCGGCCATCGTTATGAGCGGCGGCCCCATGCTGGCCGGCCACCTCGGCGACAAAGCGCTGGATTTGAGCAGCCTCTTCGAAGCAGTAGGGGCCATAAAAGCCGGTACTATAGACGAGCGGGAGTTGGAGGAATTGGAGCAGTATGCCTGTCCAGGCTGCGGTTCATGCTCAGGCATGTATACGGCTAACTCCATGAACTGCCTGTCCGAGGCCATAGGCATGGCTTTGCCCGGCAACGGCACCATACCGGCCGTATATGCCGAGAGGGAGCGCCTGGCCAAATACGCCGGCATGAAGATAATGGAGCTGGTGGAAAGGAATATAACGCCGAGCGTCATCATGACCATGGAGGCCTTTGAAAATGCCCTGGCGGTGGATATGGCACTCGGCTGCTCCACCAATTCGGCATTACACCTGCCCGCTATAGCTCATGAGCTCGGTATGGACTTAAACCTTGACATAATAAACGAAATAAGCTCGCGCGTGCCCAACCTGTGCCATCTCAGCCCGGCCGGCCATCATCACATAGAGGATTTGTACGCGGCCGGCGGCGTGTCGGCCGTTATGAAAGAGCTGACCAAGAAAGGCCTGCTGCATACCGATGCCATGACGGTATCCGGTACATTGGGCGATGTCATAGCACGCGCCGAGGTCAAAGACTACGACGTGATACACCCCATAGACAACCCGTACAGCGCCACTGGCGGCATAAAGGTGCTGCGCGGCAATATAGCGCCCGACGGCGCGGTGGTGAAGCAGTCAGCCGTAGCGCCTGAGATGCTGGTGCATACCGGCCCGGCACGCGTATTCGACTCCGAGGATGAGGCTATAGCGGCCATATACGATAAGAAGATACAAAAAGGCGACGTAATAATAATACGCTACGAGGGCCCCAAGGGAGGTCCCGGCATGCGCGAGATGTTATCCCCTACATCGGCAGTGGCCGGCATGGGATTGGATAAAGATGTGGCGCTTATCACCGACGGGCGTTTCTCGGGCGCCACGCGCGGAGCATCGATAGGCCACGTATCGCCCGAAGCGGCCGAAGGCGGCCCTATAGCCGCTATACGTGAAGGCGATATAATAGACATAGACATACCGAATGGTAAGATAAATGCCCGCTTGAGCGATGACGAGATAAAGGGCAGGCTGTCCGAGTGGCATGCCCCGGAACCGCGCATAAAGAAAGGGTACCTGGCCCGTTACGCCAAGCTGGTTACCTCCGGCGACAAAGGCGCGGTACTCAGCGACTGAGGCGGCCTATGGAATTGATACTTATACGCCACGGGCAATGCAGGACCGACGACGGCAGCGCTTACTGCGGCTGGACCGATGCGCCGCTGACCGATGAAGGTGTGCGCCAGGCTTATGCTTTGGCCAAAAAACTGGCCCAACGCAGGCTGACCGCCGTATACTGCAGCCCGCTCAAGCGCGCTAAAGATACGGCTGCGCCTATAGCATCGGTGCAGGGGCTGGTGCCCATAGAAGAAGAAGGATTGAAGGAGCTCAATTTCGGTATGTGGGAGAGCAAAAGCTGGAGGCAGATAGAACGGGAGTATCCCGAGGAATGGCTGCAGTGGAGCCGCGACTGGAAGGACTTCGTCATACCGGGGGGCGAGAGCGCGCGGCAGATGTACGACAGGACCGCGCATAAGCTGGACGAGATACTGGAATGCTATAGAGATGACAAAGATGCGCAGATAGCCGTCGTTACCCATCAAGGCTGTATAAGGGCCATGGCATGCCATATACTGGGGCTCGGGCTGGATGCATACTGGCGCTTTAAGATGGGGCCGGGCGGCATGGCGGTGATAGAGATAAATGAGGGGCGATTCGGCATTTTGAGCCGCTGGGAATAAAGAAGGAGGTAATTATAATGAACAAAGAAGAGACCGTAGCAAAGCTGCAGGATATCTCGAGGAATACAATTACCGCTATGTTCTTGTCCGTCCTTAGCGGTTATGTGGCCGAAAAATTAAAAAATAGCTTAGATCCAAGGCAATATATCGATGAAGAGATCGCCGAGGTTTTACGTTACGTATTGGATGTGTTGGAGGGCAGAGTGAACGTCGATGATCCGGATTATATAGAATACCATATCGGGATGCTCGATGAAGGCATGGAGGTGCTATCGGCCTATATCGTGGAAATCTTGATTGCCGATGAGGTTATAGGGTTGTACTATAATGAAAGGATGGCGCGGGATACCGGTTTACCGGTGAGCGCTCATCGCCTGTTAAACGAGATGGCGTTCTATATTATGGGAGATGACGAGCAAGACCAGGATGCCATTGAAGATTACGATATTGAAGAAAGGATACAGGATTTATTGTTCCTGGTGCCCATGCCGTGGGGCAAGCAGCGGTTTTACGAATATGTTAGAGACGCATTGCAATGGGAATTCGGCGATATGGATGAAGAACAGATAAACGAGGTCATACAGAGATTAAAAGAGGCGTTTACCGGGCGCCTGGAGCCCAATTACGGTGTATTTTTTGAAGAAATGGCCAGGGAAATAGATGAGCTCCAGCAATTAAAGCCCCTGAAACTCAACGATCAGGAATTAATAGGTGCCAGAGACAGAGTAGTTGCGCTGGCACATGAATTGACAGACAGGATGAAACTTTATTCATTGGCAAGGCAAGGCTTGCGCGTGCTCAAGAATGCGTATAAAGCCGATATAGAGTTGTCTTCCAAATGGGGTGAGGCTGCCGGCTTGGCAGACAAATTACTCCAGTTAACACCTGGAACCGTCGACTCGGAATACGTAGATCAGCTTGAGAAGACGATAACGGGCATGATATCCGAAAATATAATCACTCTATCGCTTGATGAGTCGCATTATGAAGAGGAATTAAAAGGCCTTCTGGAAGAGATAGGAGATATACCGGAAGACATAACATTGCAATTAAATGATATTATGCCGAAACCGCCCAAATATGCTGCGACCGTAGATTGGGACGAATTGTGGTCGGAAGAACCGGCTGATGAAGAATATGCAGAGGCTAAAATACAGGAGTTTATTGATTTTATGGACGAGGCCATGGCCGATATGCCGTCGATGTACAGGCGGGCGCGCATGAAAGCCGTTATGCAGAGGCTGCCTCTGAATTTCGATGAACCTGAGGATGCTGTAGATTACCTGCATGAGGCGCTGGAATTCATGCCATCGGACGGCGTATTGCGTTTTATAGAAACCAGATTCCATGACATGATAGATTCACAGCAGGATGATGAACAAGATTACGATGAGGATGACGAAGAGTGAAACCTTTTATAATAGACCGTTTTGAGGGGCAGTGGGCGGTTATAGAATACGGCGACGACGTATTCAACCTCCCAAAAGAGACGTTGCCTGAAGGCTCAAAAGAAGGCGATGTTTTGGATATAAACATAAAAGTGGATGAAGATGCCACGCGTGCGCGCAAGGAGCGCATACAGCGCATGGCTGACCGGCTTTTCGAGGAAGGGTAGTATGCGCTGGGATAAGACCAACGTAAAAAAAGCCGTTTATATAATAATAGGGGCATTTATATACGCCATAGGTATAAATGCCTTTTTAGTGCCCCAGCGCTTTTTGACCGGCGGGTTTGCCGGCATAGCCATGCTGCTTTATTATCTGGTCAAATGGCCGGTGGGCGTCACTGTATTCATAATGAATATACCGCTATTCGTACTGTCGTTTAAGTATATAAGCGGAAGATTTGTCATGTTCAGCCTTGTAGGCATGATAGCCTTATCCGCTTGTCTGTCGCTGACCGAGGGATGGGCCATGCATCTGGAGGATCCTCTCCTGGCATCGTTATTCGGCGGCGCAACAGCGGGGCTGGGTACAGGCATAGTGCTGCGCCAGCGCGGCTCGCTGGGCGGTACCGATATCATATCGGTGCTCATAAACAAATACTTCTCATTCGACATAGGTACCATCACCGCCATACTGAACGGCATCATACTGGGGGCGGCCCTCATAGCCTCCGACATAACAGTAGTGCTGTATTCGGCTGCATCCATATTCGTTTCATCGCAGGTTATAGACGGCGTGCAGGCCGGTTTAAACAGGCGCAAGACCGCCTTCATAGTCACCGATCACCCCGACGAGATAGCCGCGCGCATAATAGAGAAGATGCACCGCGGCGTCACATTTCTGCACGGGGAGGGCGCATATACCCACCAACAAAAGAAGATCATATACTGCGATGTGACCACTATGGAGGTGGCGCGCCTGAAGGAAATAGTCAAAAAGATGGACGACCAGGCCTTCATGACCATAATGGATGCCAGAGAGGTGCTGGGGCAAGGCTTCAGCCTGGAGGATTCGTTTTAAGGAAGGAGATATCTATGGGCAATATATACGGATTTATAGGGTTTATGCTGCAGGCGTTCTTTAAGAGGCTGTCATACGGTATTATAAAGCTGAATGAGGGCGACTATCAGGCCGCCGACGAGCTTTTCAAACAGGTTTTAAAAAAGAAAAAGCTCAATTGGACCATAGACAAAATAGCCCGCGTCGACCGCGCGCTCACACAGTGGAAGCTAGACAATCTGGACAGGGCCATAGAAATACTGGAGGCGGTATGCCAGGAATACGAGAGGGCCGATAGCTTTGCTACGCTGGCATATTTTTATATACTGAAGGGCGATTACGAAAAGGCTGGATTGTATAATGAAAAGGCGCTGGAGGAAGAAGAGGACCACCCGCCGGCGCTGGACAATTACGGTCAGATGTACTACAGGCAGGGCGATTACGAGAAGGCCAAAGAATACTTTCAAAAAGCACTGGATAAAAAACCGACTCTGCCAGATTCGTTGTACTACATGGGTTGCATAGCCGCGGAGCAAGGCCGGCGCGACGAGGCGTTAGAGTACATTAACAAGGCTTTGCAGTCGCCCATACGTCCTCTTAATACCGTAACCCGCCAACAGATAGAGGATAAGCTTAAAGAGCTGGGCGAAGGAAGGTAGAGCCTATGGATGCATCCGAATTCCAATTGGGCGATATCGTACAGATGAAAAAGCCCCATCCATGCGGCGGCAATGAATGGGAGATAACCAGAACAGGGGTGGATTTCAAAATAAAATGCTTAAAGTGCGGCCGTACGGTCATGCTGCCGCGTTGGGAATTTGAGAAAAAAGCAAAGAAAAAACTCGGGCATAAAGAGGAGGAAAGCGATGGGTAGGACAATACTGAGGGGCGGCCGCATATTCACCGGTCGGGCATTTGTGGAAGGCGGAGCGGCGTTGATAGACGGCAGCCGCATAAAAGCCGTATATGATCGCAGCGACCAATGCGCAGCCAGGCCGGATGACGATGTGAGGGATATAGACGGCATGATAGCCGCGCCGGGGTTTGTGGATATACACATACACGGCGCCATGGGTTGCGACGCTATGAACGGCACATATGATGCCATAGACACCATAGCGCGTGCCATAGCCTCGAGGGGTACCACGTCGTTTCTCGTTACCACAACGACGGCATCGATAGACGATACGTACAATGCGATAGTGGCGGCAGGGCGTGCCATGAAGAGGGGCACATCCGGCGCTCAGGTGTTGGGCGTACATATGGAAGGCCCGTTTATAAATGCCGATCACAAGGGAGCCCAGATGGCATCGTTCATCTTACCCCCTTCCATGAACGCCTATCGTTCCATGACGGGGGGATACGGGCATATCGTAAAGCGCGTAACGTTGGCACCTGAAGTGGAAGGGGCTCTCGAGATAAGCCGTTATCTGCATAAGAACGGCATACTGGTATCGGCGGGGCATACCGGCGCGTCATACGATGAGATGCGGCGGGCGTATGACGGGGGGGTAACCCACACCACCCATCTCTTTAACGGCATGAATCCGATCCATCAC
>JASGMM010000054.1 GCA_030156435.1 Clostridiales bacterium
TCCCGGGGTATCTTGACCGGAATAACGTAGCCCGCTAGGGCTGAGGCTGGTCAACTTCGAGGCTTCATGCCTCCGTCTTTAGACGGGGGTAGTTGACATCGAGCATACCATCATTCCCTCTCTAGTCCCAGCGATGATAACACCATTTCTTCTCTTTGACGCATAATAGCAGCTTCTTCTTCGTCCTCATGGTCATAGCCTAAAAGGTGGAACATACCGTGCACGGTCAAAAAACCCATCTCACGATAGAAAGAGTGGCCGTATTCCTCAGCTTGTTGAGCAGCCTTCTCAACCGATATCGCTATATCCCCCAATATAAGGTCACCGGTATCCATATTTATATCCTCCACAGGCTCACCCTCATCGCTTTCATAATCGATGGCCGGAAAGGACAAAACATCGGTTTCTCTGTCGATGCCCCTGAAATCTCTGTTCAATTCCTTTATCTGTTCACTGTCTATAAGTATTATGCTGACTTCTATATCCGGTTCCAGTCCCTCTAGCTCTATAGAACGCTTTACAACCTGTTCTAGCAAGTCATACACATCATCCCTTATCTCCATAACCGACTGTCGGTCGTCTATAAGTATGTTCATCTCAGTCCCTCCATCCGCTGTTTATTTGCGACTATTCACCTTTATTTAATGCGTATCTGTAATTCATAATATGTGTACGTGGCATAAGGCTTGACATATATGCTGAGCGGGCTTTTGAAGCGTAGGACCACAGCAATCTTTGATTGCGTAGTGGTCCAGCTTCACAGGCGTAACGAGGTATATATGTCAAGCCTGTAGCAGGCGTAGGATTTATATTATTGCATGCGCTAAATTTGCTATATTACGAATCGAAGATGCGTATTATGGCTATACGCCCCATACAATATAATGTCGCCTCGCTACGGCTGCGAAGCTGTAGCATTGTTTTTTTCATATGCTTCATATGCCTTTATCACGCGTTGCACCAGTTCGTGACGTACTACATCTTTTTCGGTAAGATAAACGAATTCTACACCCTTTACATCGCGCAGCACACGAGCGGCATGCATAAGCCCTGATATCTTATCGTGCGGAAGGTCTATCTGCGTTATATCACCCGTCACCACCATCTTAGAGCCAAAACCCATACGCGTCAAAAACATCTTCATTTGTTCAGGCGTCGTATTTTGCGCTTCGTCCAATATTATAAATGCATCGTCTAGCGTCCGACCGCGCATATAGGCCAGCGGTGCCACTTCTACAGCGCCCCGTTCCATCATCTTCTGAAAGCTGTCCACCCCTATTATATCGTACATGGCGTCATATAACGGGCGCAGATACGGGTCAACCTTTTCCTGTAGGTCGCCTGGCAAAAAGCCAAGCTTTTCTCCCGCTTCCACGGCCGGCCTGGTTAATATGATGCGTGCCACTTCTTTGTTCTTAAAAGCCACCACCGCCATAGCCACCGCCAGATACGTTTTACCTGTACCGGCCGGCCCTATGCCAAATACCAAGTCGTTGTTGCGAATGGCGTCTACGTAGGCTTTTTGGCCTATAGTCTTACATTTTATTTGTTTGCCTCTGTGAGTCACGCATAATACATCGCTGAGTTTTTCTTTTATAAAAGTTTCATTTCCTTCTTTAGCCAAGTCTATGGCATATTGTATGCCCATTTTATCTATGGGCTCGCGGCGCTGTATCTTGACCAACAAATTATTTACCACTTTTTGAGCTAACATAACCTCTTCTTCGGTACCCTCTATCCTAAGCTCGGTTCCTCGCGCCACAATCCGTGCCCCGGTCTGTTCTTCTATCAGCTTGGCATTTTCATCAAATGTCCCAAATAAACCAGCTATTTCCTCCATACTATCAACGTTTAGCTGTATTACCACTATTGTTTTCCTCCTCTATAGGTATCTCTATTGCCTGCTCCTGATCGATGCGTTCTATTACTTCTAATAAAGCATCGGCATGTATTGTACCGTCATCATCCATGCTGAAAGTTACAGTTTCATCAGCTATTTCTTTTACCTCTTGCGGCAGATTTTTCTTCGCGTCTTCTATAGCCAATTGTTGTACTTTCTTTTGTACAGTTTCTATGTCTTGAGCAGACGTTTCCTCTATAGTTTCATAATATTTTTCGGTAATCATTTTCACCGGTATTCCTATTTTGTCCAATGATATATTTACTACTTCTATTTTATCATAACTGGAGTAAGTTATATCGGGGCCGCTTATATTTATTTTTTTCTTCCCTATTATCATATATTTTTTGCTCATCACGCTGCCGGTACGCTTCTTGCGTACCGATACAGTCGGTGCCTTGGCATGCCCTTCATACCACCTACGCGCCAATACCTCACCCATGGCATGTACATAGCGCGTATCCATGCCTTCTTTTTCTATAACCCCTGTAATGAGGAGTTGGCCTTTTTTAACCGTCTGACCTACCTTAACCACAGACTGGCCCTGCATGACTGTAATTTTGCTTATAACGCCGTCCTTAGACGCTATTATATCGCACGGTTGATCTATATCGATGCGTTCAGGCGGCATAACAGCTTCCACGATGCGCACTATAGCCTTGGTACCCTTTAATTCTATGCCAATCCACGATAACTCGGGCATCTTGATAAGCATATCATTCTCAATATCATTTATAGATAAACCCTCTCTGCGTATACCCGGCTTCAAACCGCTATCCGCCAGTTCTTCCAAAATGCGCTGTCCAGATATCCTTGCATTGCCGCTTATTTCCACCGTCCATATAAATGAGGATAATATATATATTATAACAAAAAATAATATAAATCCAGCTATAAACATATATCGGCGCTTAAGGCGCGAAAATAAAAAAGGTAACCCACGTTTAGACAATACCTCTATGCGGCAATGCGTTATATACGATATTGAAATAAGCTGTTTTAACCCTTTTATGCTTATACGCGCTTTAAGTACGCTATAGGATTGGCGTTTCACATCCCACAGGTAAATGCCACGCTGAAGGCATAAATTTATAAACTTCTCCAGCGACTTTCCTTCTACTCTGATGATAACATATCCAAAAATATAATGCCATATAGCAGATACAAACATATTTACACCCCGCGGCTATATTTGTCATAGAAACTCTATAGACGTTAACTGACCGCTGACCAGTATCTCCTCCGTTTCGATGGTCTTTATGGACATGTCTTTGCCGGTCAGCCTTATAACACCTATAGTGGAGTTTACGCGTATCCGCTCCGGCGTATATTCTATAATCCCTTTGTGATTCTCTATATAAAGCTGCGTCTTGCCCAGTGCTATCAATCTTGGTAGGTCCAATACCACATCCTGTGGTAAATCCAGCATGCCGGACAAAAATGATTTTAATTGTTCGGACGACCGTTTAGGCATACACTTCAACCCCTTCTCCATAAATGTATGCGCTGTCGTTTAAAAAAAGAATAAGCCCATCCACATGGACAGGCTTATGCGATCATCTTCTGTATTTCTCCGATTTAGGAGGCCCTAATACCTCCATCATCACCATCGCGCGTTTCAACTCGCCGCCTCTGACACGCAATTTGAAATCATCACCATTGCGCCTGGTACTAGATATAGCTGTTTGTCGTGGCGCTGACTCCGGTTGTTTAGGCGATGATGTGGCAGAAACGGCTATAAAAGTCGCTTTGTCAGCAGATGCCGGCGCAGGTTTAAACGCACTTTTAGGCGGTGGCGGCGGTGGCATAACATGCTTTCCTTTACCATCATTATTTTTTTTCGTATTTCTATCACCAATTAGGGACATCATAATACCTATCAGTATGATAATAGGTAAAATCCATTCGTCCATAACCTTTACCTCTCATCCCCTGGTTTCTCGGGTTTATTTTCCTCAGCTATGGCATTGCGCATCTGCGTATCAGACAGGATATTCTGCATATGATAGTAATCCATAACGCCGAGCTTGCCTTCGCGCAAAGCCTGCGCCATAGCCCTTGGTACCTCGGCTTCAGCTTCGACGACTTTAGCGCGCATCTCCTGAACTCGTGCCCTCATCTCCTGCTCCTGGGCTACTGCCATAGCACGGCGCTCTTCAGCCCTGGCCTGCGCTATATTCTTATCCGCCTCGGCCTGATCCATCTGCAATCTCGCGCCTATATTCCTGCCAACATCGACATCGGCTATATCTATGGAAAGTATCTCAAAAGCCGTACCTGCATCCAGACCTTTATCTAGCACCGTCTGGGATATCGAATCGGGATTTTCCAGTACCTCTTTATGATTTGCCGCCGAGCCTACGTTGGTAACTATCCCCTCGCCCACACGAGCTATGATGGTCTCTTCTCCTGCTCCGCCTACCAAACGATCGATATTGGCACGCACGGTAACACGCGCCTTGGCTATGACCTCTATACCATCTTTCGCAACCGCCGATACCTGGGGCGTTTCTATTACTTTGGGATTAACGCTCATCTGGACGGCCTCCAACACATTCCGTCCTGCCAGGTCTATAGCCGCCGCCCTCTCGAACGATAACGGTATGGCCGCTCTCTGTGCTGCTATCAAAGCATTGACCACTCTATCCACGTTACCGCCAGCCAGATAATGTGCCTCCAGCTTGTTTACATCGACATCTATACCCGCCTTAGTAGCCTTAATAAGCGGATTCACTATGCGGGCGGGTACCACCCTTCTCAAGCGCATGCCTATAAGCGTAACTATGCTTATGTGTACCCCCGCGGCCAAAGCCGATATCCATAAGCCCAACGGCACAAAACTCAAAACCACTACTGCCAGTATAACTATAATTATGAGTATTATCAGCCATTCCATAAAATATTTCCTCCATCTCTATTTGGTTATTGCTCAACTATCTCCTCTACCACCACTCGTGGACCCTCCACCTTGATTACGCGCACCCTTGCTCCTTTATCTATAAAAGCCCCTTCGGATACCACATCGATGCGTTTACCGTCTATTAAAGCCGTGCCGGACGAGCGCAACGGCGTGACTGTTACACCGGTTTTACCTATATAATCGGCAGATGTGGTGGTGCCGATAAACCCGCTCTCCCCCCTTTCAGCCGTTGATAATATGAGACGATCAAATAAACGGCTTTTAGTAAAATACTTAAACGCCAACGGCAATCCCACCGCACATATGGCTATAGCCACTACTATAGATATAATGGCTGATGTGGGCGACGGCGATGCAAAAAATATACTGGCTATCACAGCTATTATACCTCCTATGCCTGCCGCACCCAACCCTGGCGCAGTAGCTTCTATGAGCAACAGCACTATACCGGCTATAAACAGCAATATAGCTTCCCATCCACTATAGCCCGCCAACATATTGCCTCCAAAATACAGCGCCAGGGATATAATGCCTATAGTTCCGAATATTCCGAATCCTACCGTGAATATCTCTATAAGCAAGGACACTATACCTATGCCCAGTAATATAGGAGCAATTGCACTGCTGCTTATAAAAGCCGCCCATCTCATGCGCCAATCTGGCTCTATATTTTTCACCGCATATCCGTTCATGTCATACTCAGCTAAAACATCATTTATATCAGTTAATACCGCTTCAGCGTAACCTATTTCCAATGCCTTGTTGGCCGTCAAATCCAGAAGTTTACCTTTTTCTACTAGACCGGGTATTTCTATATCTTTATCCACCATAGCAGCCACAACCTGAGGGTCCTTGCCGCGCTGCTCGGCGGTGGCCATGAGCTCGCCTGACCAGGCTGCTATATTTTTTTCGGTATTGGGTATGGTCTCAGCAGCGCCCATGTGGCTGGCCGGAGCCATGACCAAATGATCCGCTGCTATGGCTATAAGTACGCCGGCAGACAATGCACGTTTATTCACATATGATATTACAGGAACCGGAGAGTCCATTATAGCATCCTTAATATCCATAGCCGACTGGACATATCCACCTGGCGTATCTATATCGAGTATTATTGCAGATGCACCTTCCTCACCCGCTTGTTCTATGGATGACGATACAAATCCTGCCATAGCCGGCGTCACCTCGCCTTTAGCCGGTATCACATATACGATATCGTCGGCAGCTAAAGCCGATAATGGCGTTGATATCACAGCACTTAGAATAACCATATATACCATAATTATAAGCAGCTTTTTCATATAAGTCCTCCTAAAATTTCTTTTTGCCATCCAACAATAACGCCATTCTGAGTGGCTGAAACGGAAGCTATCATCATCTGTTTGCCAACTTGGGCCTGATGCGTATTTTGAGCATAGAAAGGGGCATCGGCCGTGATAAATGCGGTCAATAATACAACCGATACTATAAAGACAAACCGCCTGGCTAGACTCACGCCGCCGCCCCCTTATACATCGAATTTATACTTCATATCTACTCTATTAGTTTAACATATAAAGAAACTTTTGTCTATATTGAAAATCCCATCAAATCCATAAAAATATCCTGAAAGTCGCGGCGCGTGGACAGTTCTATATAATGTATTTTATCCCTGACAGCCTCGGCCTTCTTCATATACTGCTGCGACATGAGGCACATCTTGGCGCCGGCACCCGCCCCATTACCTATACCAGTAATCTTGTCGCGCAGTTCCATAGGCAACAAGCCTATATTGCATGCACTGTTGTAATCTATATAATTGCCGAAACCGCCAGCCAGATAAACGTGCTCTATCTGGTCCATCGTTATGCCGGCCTCTTTCATCAGTATGCGCACGCCGGCAGCGATAGCACCCTTAGCGAGTTGCAGCTCACGCACATCCTTCTGGCATATGGCAATGCTCTCGCCATTATCCATATACGCCAAAAGGAACGCGGGTTTATTATCTATCTCGATTATTCTATCGGCAAACGGCGTACCCGCGAGCTCGTCGCGCGTCTTTATGCGGCCGTATTCATCTATTATGCCGGCTTTGAGCATCTCCGATATGGCATCCACTATACCCGATCCGCATATGCCTATCGGCTGCTCGCCACCTATAGTAGTAAAGTCCACGCCGCCGTCCAGCGTTATCTTGTTTATAGCCCCTTTGACGCCACCTATGCCATTGCGTATCTGCGCCCCTTCAAATGCCGGCCCGGCTGCCGTGGAACAAGCATAGATCATCTCTTTATTGCCTAAGGCTATCTCGCCGTTAGTGCCTATGTCCAGCATCAGGCTTATCGAATCTTGTTGCGCCATATCGCATGCCAATATAGCGGCCACGGTATCTGCGCCTACATAGCCGGCTACATTGGGTATTTGATAAATATACCCGTTGGGGTTTATATCGATGCCCGCTTCCTTTGCTTTGACGGAATAACGCTTGGCTATAACCGGCGTGAAAGGCGACGTAGCTATATACTTTACGGGTAACCGAAATAAAAGATGCATCATCACCGTATTGCCCACTACAGCAACCTCGTATATATTATTGCGCGATATATTGTTTTTATTGGTAAACACTTCTATCATATCGTTTATATCGTCCGTTATCATACGACCCAATTCTTCCAGGCCTTCCGCATTGTTTATTGTATAATCTATGCGCGATATAACATCTGCTCCACGGCTCCTCTGTGAATTTAAAAATGAATAGACGTCTAGCTGAAGCCCTGTATTCATATCCATAAGAAAGCCAACCACCGTCGTAGTGCCTATGTCTATGGCTATACC
Organism: Clostridiales bacterium; assembly: GCA_030156435.1. Taxonomy (GTDB): domain Bacteria; phylum Bacillota; class Clostridia; order Mahellales; family Mahellaceae; genus Mahella. Next base: position 7,635 of record JASGMM010000054.1, read on the forward strand.
GTATTTATGCGCCGTTGTATCCCCGCCCTCTATATCGATCAATTCATCGCCTACGAAAGCGGCTGTAACGTTAAAATCATTGCTCCTCAATATATCAGGCAGGCGGCACAATATACTTCTGTCCACATCATCACTTATATTCACAGCGTCCTCTATGCGTTTCAGATCACTGCGTTGATCCGATATAGTCGGCTTAGGCAGCACTAGGTGATATTTATATATATCCGGCTCCAATGCAAGCGTAGACGATACGCTGTCGGTCATTATACGAGCTTCTTCCTCCATATTCACAATGGCTATCTCCATATCCTCGGACACAGCTATAGCACATGCCAAATGATAACCCATCTGTCGTTCCAGATATGAGAGGCTATCCATTTCCCCTGCAGTATAATGACCTAATGTTTTATCGCCTTTGAGCACCTCTACCTTGCATTTACCGCAAAACTGTCGTCCACCGCACGCCGAAGGTATTGGCACATCATTATCTCTTAGTAGTTTGAGCAGATTTTGCCCATCTTGCGCCTGCAATAGCAAGTCATCGTCATCCATTTTTACAACCACGTTAAACAAAACTTAACCCACCTCTCTCATAAAACAGCCCTTTATAGGGCACATATCGCAGTTATGTGATGATTTTGATATTGGTATATCCTTACCTATACCATATATACCCGATATCGACTTGATAGGCATCATAAGGCATGAATCGGTCAATGATACGCCTATAGCCGACGCATCCACAAGTTCAAACAGCAGTTTCTGCTGTTCGATATTCCAATCGCTGTGACCCGGGCTGAGCATGCCGGTTATTCCCTTGCTTTCCTTTTTGACCCTATTTACTAACTTAACCCAAAATTGCTTATTCATGTTGTCTATAGCGTTATCGGCTATAGCGTCCAGTGCCATTGCTCTTAAATAATCCCCTTGGGCAAAGGCTTTGTTTATCTCTTCCGGCAGCTTGGGGCCAATGGTAGATACCAGCACTATCATTGTATCACAGCCCTTCATATATGTTGATACAAAGCGGCTCTCCCATGCTTTACCGTCGGAGATATATACCTTTTGCCAATCCTCATCTACTTTTATAGGATATTCTTCATATATCAGCGCAGGTTCCAGCAACCCTTGCACTACTTCTATTTGAGCATCGACATCGGCCTCTACAGCCGACGATACATCCTCAGGATTTTTGTAGCCCATATATTTAAGCACATTTGCCTTATTAATCTTTATTTTGAAATTCTTCAATATTTCCACAATCAATATCTCCTTAAGCCTTAATAGCAAAAAAGCAGCCGAAAGCTGCCTTTTTGTAAAATAAATGTTATTTGCCTATAAGTTCCTTGGCTAGATCGGCTGCGGATGCGGCATCAGGAGCATATCCGTCAGCCCCTATTTCATCAGCGAAGTTTTGCGTTATAGGAGCACCACCTATCATTATCTTTACGCTATCCCTCAGACCAGCTGCTTTTATCGCCTCTATGGTATCCCTCATTGACGGCATAGTTGTGGTCAACAACGCCGACATACCCACTACCTGAGGTTGATAATCTTTTATGGCCTCGACGAACTTCTCCGGCGATACATCGACGCCGAGATCGATAACTTCGAAACCAGCGCCCTCCAACATCATGGCCACCAGGTTCTTGCCTATATCATGAAGATCCCCTTTGACGGTACCAATGATAACCTTGCCTATAGTTATGTTGCCTTTTTCAGCTAACAATGGTTTTACAATATCCATGCCGGCATGCATGGCCCTTGCTGCTATAAGCACCTCGGGTACATAGACCTCATTGCGTTTGAACAATTCGCCTATCTCACTCATACCTACTATAAGGCCGTTATTTACTATTTCAGCCGCATCCACGCCTTCATCCACTGCAGCCTGTACCAATTCTTTAACCTTAGGCGCATTGCCAGCTTTAAGCGCATCAGCTATAGCGCGAAAATCTGCCATCGATATATTCCTCCTCATAAATTATTTCTTTTGAAATTTTATATATCCAACCGCCCCTCGCGGAAAGCGGTGATATAATTCAAACAATACGGGTCCTTATCTTTCAACAACTCTGCAGCGTATACAAATGACATAATCCTTTTATCCAACGGATCCAGTATAGCGCTGTCCAATCCTGCTCCTATAGCCAGTATCAAAAAAGCCTGATTTATAAGCTTGCGTCCGGGCAAACCGAACGATATATTGCTCAAGCCACATGTGGTATGTACGCCGGGGAATTCTTTCATAATCCTCGATATGGTATCTAATGCTACTACGCCATAATGTGAACCTGTCCCTACAGGTCTTACCATAGGATCAAAATAGATATCCTCCAATTTAATACCCTCTTTATTGAGGCTTTCAACAAGGCGTTCGGCTATGGCAAGCCTTTCATCAGCCGTCTCGGGCATACCGCTATCGTCCATGCATAATGCTACTACAGAGGTGCCATACTCTGCTATCAACGGCAATATAGCATCATAGCGCTCCTTTTCGGCTGTTATGGAATTAACCAATGGTTTACCGTTTTTATTGGCGGCTAGGGCCTTCTTTAAAGCATTCGGGTTCGGGCTGTCTATACATAGTGGCTTATCGATTACCTGCTCCACCGTTTCTACCAGCCACTGCAATAATTCCGGTTCCTTAGTCGGAAACGTGCCGCAATTTACATCTATATAATGCGCACCAGCTTCTACTTGTTTCAAAGCCACTTCCTGTATAGCACCGGCGTCTTGATTCTCCACTGCCGGCCGTATAGCCTTGATACTGGTATTTATTTTTTCGCCTATAATTATCATGTATATACTCCTCTCCCCAGTGTGCAAACATCTTTATCAGACATAATTCACTTATATTATAACAGCATTATACCGCTATGTCTTTATCATTCTTGTCAAATCGGGTATAATCTTGCTCTGGCTCATCAGCATGCATTTCTGTATTGATTGGGTGAAAGGCCGGTAGTCTTTTTAAACACCTTGCTGAAATAGCTGGCGTCTTCATATCCGACTTCAGAGGCTATGGCTAATATCGACATCGATGGATCGGACAAGAGTTTCTTTGCTTCTTCCACCCTTACCATTGTGAGATATTCCACAAACGTGATGTTTAGCTCTTCTTTGAATAAATGGCTTAAATAATACGGGCTTATATAGATACTTTGAGCTACTTTTTCCAGCGATAGATCATTATTATAATTGCAGCGTATATAATTCATGGCTTCACTGAGTATTTTAGCATTTTTGATATTTTTGGTTTCGTATACCGAATCGAGAAACGCATCCAGCACCTTCACTATCCAACGGCATAAATCTTCAAATTTATTTATAGAGGATAGCTCGGAGATAAAGCTGTAATTTAGCCCCAACAGCTTATCCAGACTGCCTCCACCTTCTACCGCCGCTCTGGATAAAAGCACTACCAATTCCATCAGCCGCGCTTTCATAATTTCAAGATTCCCGGCATTTTGGAAAAATATAGTTCCCAATATCTCATTCAAAATCTTCTTGGCGCTAGTTTTATCGCCTATACGCACCTTTCCTATTAATTCGCGTTCCTTGTCGACAGGATAGCCATTTCCCTCCGTTCTGGACTCCAACAACCTTATCGTCTCTTGCGCGCGTTTCATCTCAAAGATAGCTTCGGCAAGCCTTGCTTGCTGTTCGCTCAATTCTTTACGCTGTTGAAGTTCCGTTATGCCACGCTTAGCTATATAGCTGGCCATGACAAAGAGCATTTCGGCCGACGCTTGTACGCTTTTGCTGGTCAGGATCTTTATTTTGCTGCTGGCCACCAATAATGATTCCTTATTCACAGGAAGATCCTTAGTAGCTTCCTGGATCTCATTTATGGCAATTTCGTCCCAATTCCACATAAGCGCTGGTCCACATGATATGCTGCCCAAGTATATATCCTCGAACATTATAGGTGCCGAAAACTCTATAAGGCCGGCATGACAGCGAAATATATATGGCTCACCGAGCTTTGAAGCTAATTCTCCACCTTTTACCATAGATTCTTTGCAACGCTCTATACCCATAGGACAAGAACGCACCGTCTTACAAAACGGGCATACCTCATCATACCCATTGGGTACTATGGAATTTTGCCCAACAGGATCGATAAATATAGCTCCTAATCCGGTAGCCAGCACAAAGGAATTCAACAAGTTCTTCAACATATCCGGCTCCACCACATCGAATATGCTTACATCCTTTGAAATATCCACAGCGAGCTAACCTCCTTCGTTAAACGCTCATTCCCTTTCCGACTTCTTTTCTTTCTATAATTTTATCATGCTTTTTATTATTATATATAAACCAGTATATCATACCTATAAACAAACTTCCACCAACAATATTGCCCAATGTCACCGGTAGCAAATTGTTTATGATAAACGAACCCCAGTTGAGTTTATTTATCATATCCAAAGATACGTGGCTGGCCTGAACGAAGGCATCATTGCCTTTGGCCAATATGCCGGCAGGTATATAATACATATTGGCCACACTGTGCTCAAAACCCGATAACACGAAAATCCATATAGGAAAGAATATGACGGCTACTTTGCCGATCGCATCTTTTGCCCCATAAGACATCCATACCGCTATACAGACCAACCAATTGCAAAGGACTCCAAGTATGAAGGCTTGCTCAAATGATAGATTTACTTTGGACACAGCTATTTTAATCGTTAATCCCCCTAGTGCACCGTCGCTGGAATTCAAAAGACCGCTGTGGTTTATAAGAAGAGCAATCAATACAGCCCCTGCAAAGTTGCCAATATATACTATAAGCCAGTTGCGCAGCATTTGTCCCATCGTAATTCTTTTATCCAGTACGCCAATTACCATAAGGTTATTGCCTGTAAAGAGTTCTGCGCCTGCCAGCAATACCATAATAAGACCTGCGGAGAATACCGCTCCGCCTACAACTTTGCTTAAGCCATAATTGGTTATGGTATGAATAGCCATGTTAGACGCCTGAGCCGCGAATGCTATAAAAACGCCGGCCAGTACGGCTAATACAAACGTTTTAACAGTATCCCTCTCTGCTTTCTGTACCGATGTTTGTGATGCATAAGCAGCTATCTCTGCAGGCGCCGTCATCTTATTATCGTCCATAAAAATTCTCCCCTCAACGATATTTGTATACTATTGATGATAACAGCTTTAATTCTATCGTCAACGGGAAGATACAAATTCGGCATTTTATCACTCATAATCGCAAAATTTTGAAGATCGCCGCGCCGCATTCTTCTGTTTTTAAACAGGAGTCAAGCTCGATCTGGTTTTTCACAAAAAAATGAGCCTGGAAAACCGGGCTCATTCTATCTCGGCCACTTTCTTAAACGTGGCTTTTAAATCATTATAAAGCTGTTTATATATGCCATAATACTTATCATATATAGCTAAATTACCCTCTAAAGGTTGTTGCACCCCTGTTACACGTATGGTGGCCTCACAAGCCTGCGGCACGCTATCATATATTCCAGCTCCCACGCCAGCCAGCAGCGCTGCGCCGAACGCCGGACCCTCACTGGAATTAATGGTTGATACCGGATTATGGAAGTTATCGGCCTGCATCTGGCGCCATAAGCTGCTGCGGCCGCCTCCGCCCGAGGCCCTTATTTCATTTACCTCAGCGCCCATTTCCCTTATTATCTCCAAGCAATCTCTCAAACTATAGGCTACGCCTTCCATAACAGCCCGAAACATATCCTGCCTTGTATGCATGGCAGACAGGCCGAAGAATACGCCCTTGGCATAAGGATCCAGATGTGGTGTGCGTTCGCCCATGAGATATGGTAAATATATAAGCCCCCTGCATCCCGCTACAGCTTGGGCAGCTTCTTGGGTCATTATATCATATGGATCATTGTTTAAGAAAACGCTCAGCTCTTTCTCCATGCCGCCAAAATTATTCCGCATCCACTGCATCGATAAGCCGGCCCCCTGCGTAACGCCCATTATATGCCATGTATTGGGTACGGCATGGCAAAATGTATGCACTCGTCCCTTCGGATCTATACGCACATCATCGGTATAGGCAAACACCACACCCGATGTACCTATAGTAGACGATACGATGCCTGTCTTAACTATACCATTTCCCACGGCACCTGCTGCTTGATCACCGCCGCCGCCAACCACCGGTGTGCCGGCTTTTAAACCGGTGATATCCGCTACCCCCTGTGTCACATAGCCGCTTATTTCGGGCGATTCATATACGGTCGGCAGCCATTCCTTATTTATGCCGAGCTTATCCAACACCTCGTCACTCCATCGCCTGTGAGGAACATCTAAAAACTGCATGCCGCTGGCATCCGATACTTCGGTGGCAAACTCGCCGGTTAATTTGAACCTTATGTAGTCCTTCGGCAAAAGTATTTTGTATATTTTCTCAAAAATATCCGATTGATGTTTTTTTACCCACATGACTTTGGAAGCTGTGAAGCCCGTTAATGCCGGATTAGCTGTTATCTCTATCAGCCTCTGCCTACCTATTATGCTGGTTATTTCATCGCATTCAGCTTGAGTACGCTGATCGCACCATATGATAGCAGGCCTTAGTACATTACAGTCCTTATCCAACAATACCATGCCGTGCATTTGTCCAGTCAACCCGATACCTTTTATATCAGCAGCATCGACGCCGCTCTTAGTTATAACCTGCTTTATGGTTTCTACTGATGCATTCCACCAATCCTCCGGGCGTTGTTCAGCCCAGCCCATCTGTGGCTGATACATAGGATACTCATATAATGCATGAGCCACGCTGTTGCCATTTTCATCGAATAGTACCGCTTTAGTCCCCGATGTTCCTACGTCTATTCCTAAAAGATAAGCCATTGTTCTACCTCCTAGCGTAACAATATTTTTCCCTTTTGAATTATTATATATCATGCTAGGCTTATAAACAATGGTTTATTCCCTAGAGCTATTTGCGCTGTACATATTTTTCGTTCAACGCTGAATTTTGTGAAGGCTAACTAATTCCACAAAACACCTTTTTGATATGCCAGGCTTATTCTTTAGAGTAATATATATTCTATATAGGTATATTAATGCATCAAAGGAAAATCTGTAATTCCAGGTTTGAGGAAAATATATCAAATATTTTCCTCAAGATTAACCTTTGACATGGCAGCTATGCTGCCTATCACAAAATTCGTCGTTGAATCTAAATATAATAAGTTAGTTTTTATCTAATTACTGACATAAATCCAGTTAGCACTAAACACCAAAATGAATTATATATTTATTCTCTTGTTTTGCTTTTCTGATTAGTTTCAACAACTCCATAAGGCTATAATCTTGTTTAATTCTGGGATCATTAGAAACTATAGTTTCAAATATTGATAATGATTCCGGTGGTATTAATGTAACTCCGTCTCGATCTAAAGCCACACTGGGCTTATCCAAATCACCGCCTACATATGTTTTCATTTTGCATAATTCTTCCCACCAATCATCAATATACATGTCATCATCAATTGTTACACAATTATATTTTTCTGGTTCATATATTATATATTTCCTGTTTTTATCTATCTTGTCAATAATTCCAAATTCAGTAGGAATCAATCTATCACCTCCTCCTATCTCAATATTTTGATTATATTTCACCCTCATTCTCAGAATCTCTTCAGATTGCTCCAGCTTTCATCAATTTTGAAAATAAGCGTGTTTGCCCTGTCGTAGATCTTTGCTTTTGCTGCCTTCTAATTGTTAGCCATTTGGCATAAGCGGGATTGTCAACCCTGAAGTCGTCAGGGTTGACAAGACTACGTTGTCAAATATAATTCTCTGTAAGGCAGCGTATATTATCTATTTCATCCGGGTAGATAACCACCTTTTTTTGTCCTCCTCATTAACCCTATCATGTCTCACAGGATCTTTGTCCTCACATTCCTTCGT
>JASGMM010000055.1 GCA_030156435.1 Clostridiales bacterium
CAAATTTAGATCCAGCACTTTTTTAAGAAAAAATTTATTTTCGGCAACCTTCTAGCCTCTATTTATCGCTATTCTTATTTTCATGCTTCACACCTGTTTGTTCCATAAGTTTCATAGAATAAAGCCATCGTGCTCGGATATACTATTTCTAGTAAGGTTCACAGCGGTTGAGCGCAGAGCATTGCAGGGTCGGAAAGGCTCTGCAATGTTCGGCCAAAGGTTTATATCGGATCGCTTGTAAAGGTCTGATATAAGCCGGCGGGAAGATCATCATATGTGTCGATGCTTATATAGCCTTAGCTCTGTGATGGCCTATCGGTCATCATGGGGTTATAAGATATGTATGATGGTCGAGCTAAGATCGTCGATGGTAGTGATGTCTTTCTATAACATTGTCTATCATCTGATGCTTATTTGGGACGTTGGGGCTGCTATGGTCGAGAGATCATAGCAGGCTCATAAACTATCATTGATGGTCGAGCATAGGTCTGTGCAGGTATCGAAATGCTCATATATGGTCGTTGGTTTCATTGATCATATATGGGTGTGGATATAGATATCTGCATAGGCTGAAGTTGAGATCGCTGTGAGCCTTGCTTTTTTATATCACTTTATATCTTCTTGCATATACTATAATATATATTATAGTATATCTGGAGTGATATTATGAGATTCTTATTTACTAACAGCGCCCCCATAATAAGCTATGGCTTAGCAACGGGGTTTAGTCAATTAGGTCACAGCGTTAAAGTTGTACATTTGACCAATGAATACAGAAAAGACAACAAAGTGCTGTATAGGATAATATCAACTTATAATCCCGATTTTGTAATATGCGAGGGCGGTGATAGCCTGTACCCGTTATTATTTCCGGCTCTGGATAATTTGCATGTACCATTAATATATTGGGCTATAGAAGACCCGCCAGATTTTGAACGCTTATCGCTGCCTTTCGCTCGCAAAGCTCGTTATGTATTTACCCCGGCTCTGGAATGTATAGAGCAATACGCTCATCATGGCATAAAAGCGCATCTGCTTATGTTCGCCTGCAACCCCGATTTCCACAAAAAAGTACCGCCTCGCAAAGACTTAAAAAACGATATAGTCTTTACGGGAAATAACTACTTTCGACATGCTGCCCGCAATGAAGGTCGCCAGATAATACTGGAGCCAATAATAAACGCTGGACTGAATATAAAGATATATGGGCTCGATTGGTGGCTTAATCCGGCGTACGGTTTTACTATAGGTAAAAACTTATACGGCGGTTATATGCCTTATGAAGATTTGCCAGGACTATACGCTAGCACTAAGATAGCGCTGGGGTTACATTCGGTAAATACTTCGCCGACTATGATGAGCATGCGCACTTTTGAAGTGCTAGGCTGTGAGGCTTTCTATCTCACTCAGCATACCCCGGCTATTGAAAGCCTATTTACAAATTATAAACACTTGGTATGGTCTAAATCATCGGAGCAAACACTTGAATTAGTACGGTACTATCTTGAGCATGACACCGAAAGGCAAACTATAGCGTCGGCAGGGCAGCAAGAAGTATATGCTCATCATACTTATAAGCAAAGAGCTCAAGATATTTTAAATATTATAAGAAGGTATTGATCATGCTGATAGGAATCATAGGCTATTATGGCTTCAATAATTTAGGTGATGAGCTTAATCTTAGGGCGATAATGAATAATATGAAGATACAATACGGCCATGATACGCAGTTTATCGTATTTAGTGATTGCAAGGCTATCGAAGGCCAAGTAGACTACCGAATTGTAGGCCTCAATTATTTTCCACAAGGTAACACTATCGATATTATGAATCGCTGTGATTTATTGATAATAGGCGGAGGTGGTATGGTATATTTGGGAGAATATTGGTTCCCGTTTATGAGCGACGCCATAACCACACCCTACGTTATATATCGCGTAGGCATAGATGATAGAGTAACATCACCAAGCATTATAAAACACTATCAAAAATTGTTTGATAAATCCATAGGTATAAGCGTACGCGATAGCTATAGTTTGAACGCTTTCATGCAATATTTTTCCGGTCAAGCCGAAAGGATACCCGAGGCTATATGGGCTCTGCCATTATGTCAAAATGATGTAAATATCATCAATCAATCCAGTCTAAAAATAGGCATAAATTTAAGATGTTTTGGCAACAATCAACCGACATTATATGCGGCCTTTATACCATTTTTGAGATGGTTGAAGCAGATGGGGCATCAAATTTACTTTATCCCATGCCAGGTAATGAAGTCTAATCTCGCTCTAAACGATAACATCATACACCGTATGATAGCTCCTGAAGACTCATTCATATTAAATAATGAAGCATCTTTGGAAGAAAGGTATCATTCTATAGCATCCATGGATATATGCGTAGGCATGCGCCTTCATTTCTTGGTATCAGCGTTAAAACACAGCATACCAGTTATTGCTTTAAATTACCATACCAAAGTAAAAGCCCTCATGGATGACATGAATCTTAGAGAATATTACGTAGACCCATATAGCTCAAATATAAGCATTATATTGCAACAACGCTTTATGGAAATTCTAAAACACAGAAGTAACATATCACAGCAATTAACTCAATCGAATGCTGTATTAGCCCCCAAAGCTCTAACACGCCTCCAATATAATCCCAACAAGCCAATTGACACCCCTTAGGGGAGGGTGGTAAAATAATTGTGTCGGAATTGATAATGAGAGGTGCGATATGTTTGAATAGTAGTTTATCATCGGCTGTAGTATTTTTTGAGGGACTGGCTTCTTTTTTATCCCCATGTGTGCTTCCTCTTATACCTATATATATTACCTATTTAACTGGTCAATCCGTCGACAATATAACACGAGACGGTAAGACTAAAAGAACATTAATATGGAATGGCCTGGCTTTTGTTATAGGATTTTCTATAATATTTATCCTGCTAGGTGCCACAGCAACCAGCATAGGACGCTTTTTATTGCAAAACAGCCGATTATTCAGTCGTATAGGAGGCATTATAGTTATATTCTTCGGTTTATTCCAAATGGATATCATACCCATACGATGGCTGAATTATGAAAAGCGCCTGAACACAGGAAATATTGCGCCAAGTTTTATCGGTTCGCTCTTAATGGGAATGGGCTTCAGCTTTGGTTGGACGCCATGTATAGGACCCATTCTGTCGTCAGTGCTGATAATGGCTGGTAATGCATCTACTCTATGGCAGGGTATATCGCTGTTGGCCATATATTCGCTCGGTTTAGGCTTGCCATTTATGCTAATAGCGATATTTTTTGAATATTTGCTGGGATATCTGCAGAGTATTTATAAATATATGAAAGCTATAAAGATCGTAAGCGGTACCTTGCTTATAATTATAGGTCTGCTTATGATAACCGGCAGATGGGAAATGTTATTTCAAATAACACAATGATAAAGAGGGGAGCAGAATATGAAATTGAGAAACTTAAAAAATGTATTGCTTATAACAATAATAATAGCTGTGACCATATCCGGATGTTCTTCCGGTTCAAATCCGATTCCACAAGATACAACCGATAAACAGAACGATACTGCTACGCAGTCGCCGCAAGAACAAACCGAAACGCCTGCAACCGAAGGGAATACCGATAGTCAAACTGCATTAAAAGAGGCTTTGCTGGAGGGCATGATGGATATCCCTATAGAAGATTTTGAATTGGAAGATCTAAACGGCGACAAAATAAAGCTTTCTGATTATAAAGGCAAGATCGTGCTGCTCAATTTCTGGGCTACGTGGTGTCCGCCCTGCCGCGAAGAAATGCCTTATTTCGAGGAAATATATGAAGAGTATAGAGATGATGATGTGGTTGTACTGACGGTAAATTCCACATCAGTGGAACTCAGGGGTGGCACTGACAGCGAACAAGCTGAGAAAAATGCAAGAAAATTTATGGAAGATAACGGTTATACCTTTCCGGTCCTTTTAGATAAAGACGATGAGGTATGGGCTATTTATCAACAAAGAGGGATACCGGCCAATTATATAATCGATAAAGATGGCATAGTTCGCTATGCCTTTGCCGGAGCATATCCTAGTAAGGAGCAGATAATTCAGTATATAGAAAATATTAGAGCCATAGAGTGAGCAATGCTCACTCTATGTAATCAAACTCTATAGCTCCAATTTTCACCGTACAGCCGTTTTTGGCGCCTTGAGCCTTGAGCGCCTTGAAAACGCCGTTGTCTTCGAGCACTTTTTGAAAGTATGCCAGCGAATCGGGGTCATCTATATTGGTCATGCGCAGCAGTTTATCTATAAGGCTGCCCTCTACTATATAACTCTCACCGTCTTTTTTTATATTATAATTTAACTCTTGCTTGGGTACATAAACTACTTCTGCCTGCTCGGAAACAAAACCCTCATGTTTGGGTAAGCTATCCAGCATTTTCAATACCTCGTATAATACCTGCTCGAAACCTTGTCCTGTAGCTGCTGATACGGCAAATATTTTATAACCGCATTTATCGGCCGCTTCTTTTATGCGCTCAAAATTCTGCTGTGCTTCCGGCAGATCCATCTTATTAGCCAATATTATTTGAGGCCTTTTAGCCAGTTCTTCATTATAAAGGCGCAATTCTTCATTTATTTTATAAAAATCGTCCACAGGATCACGTCCATCCATTCCCGATGCGTCTACTACATGCAATAAAAGCCGCGTTCTCTCTACATGGCGTAAAAACTCATACCCAAGCCCTGTACCCTCATGAGCACCCTCTATGAGCCCTGGAATGTCAGCCAATACAAAGCTGCGTCCATCCGGCGCATAAGCTACACCTAAATTCGGCGATAATGTAGTAAAAGGGTAATCTGCTATTTTGGGCCTGGCAGCCGTCATGATAGATAATATAGTAGATTTACCCGCATTGGGAAAACCTATAAGCCCTACATCGGCTATCATCTTAAGCTCCAATATAATCCATCTTTCCTGACCCGGTTCTCCCTCCTGGGCGAAACGCGGAGTTTGGCGCACCGAAGTAGTAAAATGTGCGTTGCCTTTACCGCCTTTGCCACCATAGGCTACTATGATTTGCTGACCATCGTTCATTAAGTCGCCTATTATCATACTGGATTCGGCATCTATGACGACGGTACCTACAGGCACCTTTATTATAAGGTCTTCACCGTTTCTACCGCGCATATTGCTGCCTTGACCATGCTGACCGCGCTGCGCTTTATAATGCACTTTATACTTGAAATCCGTAAGGGTATTCATATTTTGATCAGCCTGCAATATGACATTGCCTCCGTCGCCACCGTCGCCACCATCAGGCCCACCACGGGGCACATATTTTTCGCGGCGGAATGATACGACACCATTGCCGCCATCACCGCTTTTCACATATATTTTCGCTCTATCTACAAACATATTTCTACGCTTTCACCGCCTTCCATAAATAAAATTAAAGGCCCCACAGCTTAGGCTGTGCGACCTCGTTATTTTTAAGCGATTATTGTACAGCAGATTGCTCATAAACGCTGGCTACGGTCTTATCGCGGCCTTTCTTCTCGAACTTTAATATACCATTGACTTTTGCAAACAGCGTATCGTCACTGCCTATACCCACGTTGAGCCCTGGATGAATCTTGGTGCCGCGTTGCCTTACTAGGATATTGCCTGCCAAAACAAACTGACCATCGGCCCTCTTTGCTCCAAGGCGCTTCGATTCACTTTCACGTCCGTTTCTGGTACTACCCATACCTTTTTTATGAGCAAATAGCTGTAAATCTATATTCCACATGGTCTTACACCCCTTCCTCGATAATCCTAATATTACCTTTATAACCTTGTTCTATGTTTTTCAATCCCAATTCCATAGCTTTGAGCAACAATTGCGCATCATCCCTCGTCCGCTCATATTCATCGGGTAAAAAGCATATCATATTGCCTTTATCCATCTCAAGCTGTATAGATATATTCAACAGCTCCTGCAGCGACAACGCGGTAGTCTGAGCTACCATGGATACGGCCGCGCATACAATATCGCCGCCCTCGTAGCCATAATTTGCATGGCCTTCTATAGAAAATCCTTTTATACTTCCATTCTCGGCCTTATAGAATTTTACCGATATCATATCGTTATAGCAGTTATGCGCACTTTCGTATATGGCTGACGATGGCCTTGCTTTTTGCGGTAATCTTTTTTAGGCTTATACTTAAAAACCGTTATTTTAGGACCCTTGCCATGCTCAAGCACTTGAGCCTGCACCGATGCACCTTCAACAACAGGTTTGCCTATTTTGACATCATCGTCACCGGACAACATTACGACTTCATCGAATGTAATCGTCTGCCCTTCCTCGGCATCCAGCCTTTCCATAGCGACTATATCGCCTTCTTGAACCTTATACTGTTTGCCGCAAGCCTTTATAATAGCGTACATGTTCTCTACCTCCTCTAACCAGTCTCGCCGAAACAAGGCAAAATTTTAAAAGCCCTTTCCGAGCGGCTACTTGCGTTATTGTATCATATCATTGCCCAATCTGTCAACAAGGGATCTTGTATGGAAAATATTAGCATATATTATAGTGTGACTGTGCAGTTACCGTTGCATGTAAGCGACGGCAAGGATTAGCCTTAAGGCGATTTTGTGGAGGATATCTGGTGAAACTTAGCGAAGTGTAGGATTAGAATTTCCCAGCGTAACCGAATCATCTAAACAATGTTAAAGACGGTCCCCCCCTAAAATAACAAGGTAGCAAAAATTTATCGGCGCTTTGGAAATTCCCGAAACGAGCTCTAGTTTCACCGATATCCGGAACACATGAGCCGGAGGCTAATCAGTTGCCAAGCTTGTGAGATACCTGAACAGTCACATTGTAGTTGTATTGTATAATATCTCCGTCAGTGTTATATTATATCTATCATCACATGGCAGGAGGATTTTCAATGCATAAAGCCATCGCTTTTGGCAATGCTTCGGATGAGGAACGTTTGGCTATGACTATAGCAAAAAGGCTTATGCAAGCCGGCGCGCGGTGTTACTTAGTAGGTGGAGCAGTAAGGGATCGCCTCCTCGGTATATATACCACAGATATAGATATAGAAGTATACGGATTAAGTTATGAAGAGATAGCGCGGCTTATAAACCCTATACTGCACGTTGATCTGGTGGGCAAACAGTTCGGCGTGTTGAAGGCTCATGGGCACGATATAGATATAGCGCTGCCCAGGATAGAAAAAAATACCGGGGCTGGACATAGGGATTTTGATGTAACGGTTGACCCTGAACTCGATATATATCAAGCTTCACGCCGACGCGATTTTACCATAAATGCCATCATGCTGGATCTGTCTACCATGGAGATTATAGACCCTCATGGCGGTTTAAAAGATCTAGAGGCCCATGTGCTGCGCCATGTCGATGATAATACATTCGCCGACGACCCATTGCGCGTCTATCGTGCTATGCAGTTCGCAGGACGTTTAGAATATACTATAGCGCCTGAAACCCTTGCTTTATGCAGGCATGTAGACACAACCGCGCTACCTGAAGAACGCATATACAATGAGTTCAAAAAGCTTCTATTACAAGCAAAAAGACCGTCGATGGGCCTCAAATACATGCCTGATCTTGGATTAATACAACATTACCCTGAACTGGCAGCCCTTATAGGTAATCCCGAGGATCCAAAATATCACCCTGGCGAGCGCGATACATGGGAGCATACGCTTATGGTAGTAGATTATGCAGCCAATCTGCGAGAAAAAAGCATGCATCCCGAGGTACTCATGTGGGCCGCACTATGCCATGATGTCGGTAAGCCGCTAGCCACACATGTTTCTAAAAATGGCAGGGTATCTGCAACTGGCCATGATAAAATTGGAAGGAGCGTAGCTGAAACCCTTCTTAATCGCATAACCGAACACAAGCATTTAATAAAAGCCGTACTACCATTGGTGGAATATCATATGCAGCCTTTATTATTATATAAGCAAAAGAATAAAGTAACGGATGGCCAGCTAAGAAGGCTAGCCAACTCTGTAAATTATCACGAATTGTTGCTATTATCGGAAGCTGACACCATGTCCAAAAAAAGTGGTGTTGTATCGGATGCGCACATAAAATGGCTTAGAAGTCGCTTTGACGCCCTAAACCTTATTCCGGGACAAAAAATAAAGCCTATAGTACAAGGTAAAGACCTCATAGCCATAGGCTTACGACCCGACAAACTATTCTCCGATCTACTTCATCAGGCATATGAATATCAGCTAGATGGTATGCCCAAAGAAGAGATACTCGAGATTATAAAACAAAAAGCTGCTTCTTCATAACATATGAGGCAATATAATAGTGCCATGCCATCCTATACCAGCACAGGCATCTATAAATTCCTGCGGGTCGGCGGTATTCTCTGCAAACATGCCATAATGCATCGGTACAGCTATCTTGGGTTGTACAGCCGAAACGAGCTGTGCAGCCTGCTGGGCTGTCATATTGCCCCATCTTCCGTTTATTGGCACAAACATGATATCGGGTCTCAGGCCGGTCACCTCATGTACCACTTCTTCTGTATACTCCGAATCCCCTGTATGATATATGACATAGGTGCCATCATCTATAACCATGCCTATAGCATCGCTGTATTTACCAGATGTGTGCTCGGCCGCTACCGCTTTGAGCGATAGTCCTATAAGTGTTTTCTGCTGTCCGCGATCCAACACATGAAATCTATCAGGTGATAGCCCCAGTGCTTTATAATGCTCCAAGCACGATGATGGCCCCATAAATACCGCATCGCTCTCATTATAAATAGGTATTATTGTATCCGGATCAAAGTGATCCAAATGGTCATGCGTGCTTATGATAATATCGCAGTCCAACTGTTCTGGCATGGTATTTATCGGCATCAACCTATGCAGTCCTTCGGCGCTCTCCACAGAATGTGAAAGATATGGATCAATGCATACCTTCACTCCATCAGCTAAATTTAAAACAAATCCAGCTTGTCCCAACCATTGCATAACTATGTCCATCGATCTTCCTCCTCAAAAACACCTTTTATTTTTAAGCCGCACTGTATGCAGCAACCATCTTTCATACCTGTAACCATGGGTATAATATCGCGCCTTATAAGCAGCTTGCCACATCTCGGGCAGTAAGTGTTGTCGTCTATACCTGTTATATTGCCTATATACACATACGACAGATTTTTATCGGCTACATTTTTCAATCGCTGTAATGTTTCTATAGGGGTCGGCGGCAGCGTCATTTTATAATTTGGGAAATAACGAGAAAGGTGAATCGGTATATCCTTATCTACCGATGCCAACCACTGCGAAAGCTCGCTTATTTCATCATCACTGTCGTTCAAACCGGTAACTATAAGGGTAGTAACCTCCACATGCGTATTGGCAGCCGCTCTTTGTATAGTACGCAAAACCGCATTTATCTCCCCCTTGCATATTTTACGGTAATAATCGCTTCTAAAACTCTTTAAGTCTATATTCATGGCATCTATATAAGGCAGTAATTCCATAAGCGGTTGTTCTTCTATAAACCCGTTGGTTACCAGCACATTCTTCAGCCCACGCGTTCTGGCCTTTTGGGCACACTCCAGCACATATTCGTGCCATATAAGCGGTTCATTATACGTATATGCTATACCTATACTGCCGCCCTTGCTTCCTATACACACCAACTCATCAGATGATACTCGCCTAGTTGGTGCATCCTGTTGAGCTATAGACCAATTCTGGCAGAACTGGCATCGGAAATTACATCCCGTAGAACCCACCGACAGTATATAACTGCCAGGATAAAAGTGATAAAGGGGCTTTTTCTCTATAGGATCGAGCATCATCGATGAAATACGCTCGTACGATGTTGCTATTAAGCGGCCTCCCACATTTTGGCGCACGCGGCATATGCCAGCTTTACCGGGTCTTATAAGACAGCGGTGAGGACACAATAAACACCGAACCGCATCGTTAGCAGCCTTTTCATAATACAATGCTTCTTTCATTTCATTTATGCCTCTCTACAGTAAAGCGCTCTATGGTATAAGGTTCATCAGGACGTATCCCGGCCTTTTGCAACGCTATAGAAAGCTGCTGCTGCGGTGTATCCACCCCTTCCAAATCAGGTAATAAAAGCCCACTCCTATATCCTCGCCGCACTATAACACCATAGCGCTTGGGATCGAGTTCTTCAATAGAATCTACAGGCTCAGCCGGATTTAATACGTCTACAGAATACTCAAGAACATCCAGCTCATTTTCTTCTATCGGTTCAAAACGAGGATCCCGTGTGCTGGCGCTTATAGCGTTGTGTATAATCTCAGAAGCCACATTCTCATACACAGGGCTTATTGTACCTATACATCCTCTCAATTCTCCATTTTTATGAATGGATACAAAAACCCCTGCTTTTTTAGTAAACATCTCATCCGGTAAATCTTTGCCGGGCTTTATAACTTTACCTTGCCTTATATATGTTTCTACAGTTTGCCGGGCTAATGCTACATATGGATCCTCGCCATCCCGTATGCGTTTCATATCAGCAAAATGCTTTGCTTTTATACTGTCCAACAGTTCCCTTCCTTTTGATCTATTCCCCGCTTCTACGGCTACGACACCATAGCCTACGCCAAAGGGTCCTTCATGAGATAATACATTTGCTGAAAATTCATAGCCATCCAATGCCCCCAACATCGCTATAATAGAACGCATGCCGCATTCGGCAGCTTCTTCTATAAATCGCTTATCCATCCTTACTATGCCTTCTACATCGCTCTTAGATAATAAATCCAACAGTTTCTCGTCAAATTCCTTTCCTAGAGGCGTATAACCGTTTGGCGAATCGGGCGTAAGTTTGTGTGAAAGGTCCCCGCTGGCTATAATAACCACATTTTTATCACTTTCTTCCACCGCTTGTTGCACAGCCTTGCCGAAGGCATATATCTCCTCATATGATAGGAATCCATACGTAATATGAACGAGATGTGGCGCATGATAGCGCTTTTCAATGAAATATAGCGGCACCAAAGCTCCGTGATCCATACTATCATCTATACCATAACGCATCATAGCCCTACCATCCAGCAAAGCACACGTAATATCGTACCTAGATGCTGCATCAGCTATAGCCATGGTAAGCGGTTTATCTATATCGTAGGAAATCTTCACTTGTGGAGCTCTAAAGCTACCCAAGTGGCCGCTTATGCTGCTTTCATAATACAGTGCCATAGCATCTCTGAATACCGGACCATGCGGCGTTATTATAATGATGTCATCGGGCCTGAGCTCAGCTATGCGCTGCGCACATTCGTCCATTGACCGCGCGGTTTTTGCGATCGCTACTTCTTCGCCATTCCCCACCTCAGGCACAATTATCGGCGGATGGGGCATAACGAAGGATGCTAAAATCCTACCCATATACCATCACCTCATTTGTATAATTTATATATTTTTCAACAAATTGGCCATCTCTATAGCTGTTATAGCAGCATCAGCGCCCTTGTTGCCGGCTTTGGTGCCCGCCCTTTCTATAGCCTGTTCAATGGTATCGGTTGTCAATACCCCAAAGGCTACCGGCACGCCTGTAAAAAGAGCAGTTTGCGCTATACCTTTTGACATCTCAGCGGCTACATAATCAAAATGCGGTGTTGCCCCGCGTATAACAGCTCCCAGGCATATAACGGCATCATATTTGCCTGACTCGGCCATGCGTTTGGCGACCATAGGCAATTCAAAAGCCCCTGGCACCCATGCTATCTCTATAGCGTCATCGCTGACATCATGCCGGCTTAATACATCAAGTGCACCGCTAAGGAGCTTATTCGTTATAAACTCGTTAAAACGGCTTATGACTATACCAAACCTTAAACCAGTGCCTATTAGTTTACCTTCATATACTTTCATCTTCATTCCTCCACATCTCAATAATTTAATATATGGCCCATTTTCTCTTTTTTGGTTTCAAGATAATGTCGATTTACCTCATTGGGCAATATTTCGATGGACACGCGCTCCACTATTTCTATACCGTAGCCCGCTAATCCGACTACTTTTTTAGGATTATTGGTCAGCAAGCGCAGCTTTTTTATCCCTAAATCCACTAGTATTTGAGCCCCTTCGCCATAATCCCTGAGGTCGGCGTCAAAGCCCAAAGCCAGATTGGCCTCTACCGTATCCTTACCCTCTTCTTGCAATTTATAAGCCTTAAGCTTGTTGACCAAGCCTATACCGCGCCCTTCCTGACGCATATATAGAACTACGCCGCGTCCTTCCGCTTCTATCTGCTGCATAGCATATTTGAGTTGATCGCCGCAATCGCAACGCAGCGATCCGAAGACATCGCCGGTTAAGCACTCGGAATGTATCCTTGCCAATACAGGCCTCCCATCGCTTACATCGCCTTTTATAAGCGCTACATGGTGGTCATGATTTATGAGGCTTTCATAGGCTATAACGGTAAAATCACCGTATTTGGTAGGTAGGTGTATAGGGTCGGTCACACGCTTTACCAGCCTTTCGTTCTTGCGCCTATACGTTATGAGATCGGCTATAGTTATCAGTTTAAACCCATGCTTTTTAGCAAATTCGTATAGCTGCGGTAGACGAGCCATAGTGCCATCTTCATTCATTATCTCACATATTACACCGGCCGGATATAAACCTGCCAAGCGCGCCAGATCCACCGCCGCCTCAGTATGGCCTGCGCGCATCAACACGCCGCCCTCTTTAGCCTGTAGCGGAAATATATGTCCTGGCTTTATTATATCTTCCGGTTTAGCATTTGAATCCACGAGCGTTTTTATAGTAAGAGCACGTTCATGAGCCGATATGCCGGTGGTAACGGCCTTAGCATCAACCGATACGGTAAAAGCAGTGCGCTGATGCTCGGTATTATTATTCACCATCTGCGGTATGTCCAGTTCTTTTAACCTTTGAACGGTCATAGGAACGCATATAAGGCCTCTACCATATTTTGCCATGAAATTTATGGCCTCTGGCGTAACTTTCTCGGCTGCCATAACCAGGTCACCCTCATTTTCGCGGTCTTCATCGTCTACTACTATTACCATTTTCCCATTTCTTATGTCTTCTAGAGCCTCTTCAATACTATTAAATACTATATCTTCCATATATCCTCCTTATATAAATCCATTATCTCGCAAAAAATTCTCATCGATACCACGATTTTTTGCCTCAGGCATTTTCATGCCGAGCAAGAACCTTGCTACATAACGCCCTATCATATCGCATTCTATATTGACGCGATCACCTGCTTTTTTTACCTTCAACGTAGTCTGCGCGGCAGTATGGGGTATGATGGATACGCTGAATCGATCATCAACCACATCAGCCACTGTCAGGCTTATGCCATCCACGGCCACAGACCCTTTCTCTACTATATATAAGAGCAGGTCCGGACCGACGGTTATATCCAGCCACAGCGCATTTTCCTCGTGGCGTATCTGCTTTATAATGCCTATACCATCTACATGGCCGCTTACGATGTGCCCACCCAAAAAATCCTGGAGTGTGAGCGATGGCTCAAGGTTGACCGGATCTCCCGGCTTTAACTCAAAAAGCGTCGTGCGCCGCACCGTCTCAGGTGTGGCATCTGCCCAAAATACGTGGCCTTCTTTATCGGTTACTGTAAGGCATGTACCATTTGTACATATACTGTCACCGATGTTGAGTCTAGATATAAGCTTGGGGGCCTCCACTGCAAGCCGTACAGATTGCGCTCCATGCGTTATATGACGAATAGAACCTATCTCCTGTATTATCCCTGTAAACAAAAGCATCGCCCCCTCATGCCCTAAGATAACCCTCTATAAGTACATCATCTTCAAAACGCTTGACGGACACATTGTCTAGCTGCCATGCATCGGCCATACGCACTACGCCGTTTCCGCTGAGTGCCGATAAACCCTTGCCGCCTATCAGCTTTGGCGCTATAAACACCATGGCTTTATCCACCAAGCCCTCTTCTATCGCCGATGCCGCAAGCGTAGGCCCGCCTTCTATGAGCACGCTGTCTACCTCTCGTTTATGGAGTTCCCGCATGAGCTGTACCAAGTCTACTTTATCTTTACCATCAGTAGTTATAACATCAGCGCCTTTAGATTTGAAGGTTTCTATCTTACCAGGATCAGCAGACCATGATGTAGCCATTATAGTAGGTGCTTGTTCAATATTCAACACATTGCTGTCAAGCGGTGTTTTAGCAAGGCTATCAGCTATGATCCTAACAGGCTGTTTTTCTATATCAATATGCGATAGACGCACCGTTAGCATAGGATCATCAGCCAATACGGTACCTATACCGGCTAAAACAGCCGATACCCTATATCTCCACCAATGTACGTATTGTCTGGACAGCTCGTTTGTTATCCATTTAGAATCGCCATTGGCCGTCGCTGTTTTGCCATCCAGAGTCATAGCACACTTCCATATCACAAAAGGCATATCCGATGTTATATATTTTATAAACACCTCATTAAGACGGCGAGCCTCCTGTTCCATAATACCCGTAATCACCTTTATACCGGCCTGCCTTAAAGTATTTATACCTCGGCCTGCCACGCGGGGGTTAGGGTCCTCCATAGCTATAACTACTTCCTTTACGCCGGCTTTTACCAAAGCATCGGCGCATGGCGGCGTTCGACCGAAATGACCGCACGGCTCTAGTGTCACATACACCGTGGAACCGCTGGCGCCTTCTCCTGCCTCACGCAGAGCATTTATTTCAGCATGCGGTTCTCCTGCCTTTTTATGATAGCCCTCTCCTATAATACGGCCGTCTTTGACTATAACAGCACCTACCATAGGATTAGGATTGGTGGTGCCCCATCCCATCCGAGCTAATTCGAGCGCGCGCTGCATAAATATTTCGTGCTGCACTCCATTTCCTCCTGTTTATAATATAACAAAAAATCCCTGAAGTTCAACTCCAGGGATAGAATAAATCTAATCACAAATATACCTTCTTTCATCCGGACTATGACCGTCGGCTCCGGAATTACACCGGATCTGCTGCTGTGCAGCTCGCGGGCTTTACCGCCGGTAAGGAATCACACCTATCCCTGAAGATCTTTCAAGCAACATTATATCACAGCTTTGTTAACGCTGCAATCAACAATTTGCATCACCTTCGATTCGTAATATGGCAAATTCAGCGCATGCAATGATATAAATCCTACGCCCTCTCATGAAATATTGCTGGTGTACTTACAATTCGTTTCGCTTGAGCAAGCTAACGCCGGCAATTCGCTACGCAATAGCCTAAAGCCTTCGCAGGACAAGAACGTTTCTTGTACGCTTAGCTGCTC
>JASGMM010000004.1 GCA_030156435.1 Clostridiales bacterium
AATCAGCTATTTTCAGGCATGTGCGTGGGGTAAAATGTTTTTTATTGCGCCTGCAAACGTGCTATTTATCTCTATCTCCGGACATCGCAATTAGCTCGACGGATTTTCTTTTCGGCACCACCGCGATACATTACTCCCGGAAAACAAACGATAGCCGCTACCCCATTCGTTGCAAGCCATGATAGGCTGTGCATAACAAACGCGAGGTCTGCTTTGGATTTAGGTGCCAACACGCCTGCAGGGGAAAAACGGGGATCGTTAATTAAAATTGGATCACTGTCGCCTTTCCATTTTATTGAATATGGGGGATTGGAAACAATGGCCTCAAAAGGTTCATCGTCCCAGTGCTGCGGATCGGTCAAAGTATCTCCCAAAGCAATATCGAACTTATCATAGTCGATATCATGCAGGAACATATTTATGCGGCAAAGGTTATACGTAGTAATGTTGATTTCCTGGCCGAAAAAACCCTGCCTCACGTTATCTCTCCCAAGAATTTTAGCAAACTTCAGCAACAAAGAACCTGAACCGCAGGCTGGGTCGTATACTTTATTGACTTCGGTTTTTCCTACTAATGTAAGGCGAGCAAGCAGTTCAGATACCTCCTGCGGCGTATAATACTCGCCGCCGCTCTTACCTGCATTGGAGGCATACATACCCATTAAAAACTCGTAGGCATCGCCGAAGGCGTCAATTGAATTATCCTTATAATCCCCAAGTTTCATTTCACCAATAGAATTTAACAGCCTGACCAGCTTCTCATTACGCTTAGCTACGGTAGTGCCCAGTTTGTTGCTGTTAACGTCAATATCATCAAACAAACCCTTGAGATCATCTTCGCTTTCTGTCCCCTGTGCAGATGCCTCTATATCTCTAAAAACCTTCGCCAGTGTTTCGTTTAAATTCTCATCATTTTTCGCACGTGCTCTGACATTTTCAAAAAGCTCACTCGGTAAAATGAAGAAGCCCTTTGTCTTGACCAAGTCCTCCCGTGCCTGCTCGGCCTCCTCGTCGGAAAGCTTTGCATAATCAAATCCAGTGTTGCCGGCTTCCCATTCCCCGGCATTGATATAGGCAGTGATATTTTCAGATATATAGCGGTAAAACAGCATACCTAGAACATATTGTTTAAAATCCCAACCGTCTACGCTGCCTCTTAAATCGTTTGCTATATTCCATATCGTGCGATAAAGTTCCGCACGCTCCTGTTCTTTTTTGTTATCCGCCACTTCACTACTTCCTTCCCTTAGTTCCATCAGATACCAATTCCATAATATCTTATAACATCCATACTGACATTTTTACTTCTCAAAAGCTTTGATATAGATGATGAGCATATACCATCTACCACTTGCAAATCCTTTTTCTTCACAGTCGATCGGATTTTAGTTCTCTATTTGAAACATTCTTCATATTATCACGTAACCGTCACATCGTACCCGCATTTTTTAAGCCTATCCCTACAAATCATCCGTTCTTCATCAAAAAATAAAGTTTTGTACTCAGGCTTCAAAACAAGAGCTTCTACGGATAAATCCAGCCTATTATTCTCCCATAATACTTCAAAGCCATATGTGCCGCCTTCTTTTGATATAAGTTGTTTAGCTGCCTGAAGGCCGCCTTTTTGAGATATCAATTGTAATAATCGTGTTGCCGTGTAGCCAATATCTTTCTTTGCAGTGAAATAAATATTCTTCATATCTTCACTGAATTTATTTTCAATCGGTTCCATGGCTGTCCTCCTTTATATGTAAATTACCTATAGACCCTCTATATTAAGCATCACGAAAATATCACCCGCTGATAAACTGGTGTCTCTAATTAGGTGCTTGCAAAGGATTTAGGGTTTTTCACCTCAATGGGATTATATTACGCATACGATTATACATCCTCGTTTGTGATTTGTCTATATTTGCACCTAGAAGCGCCCTATGCGGAAAGCCTTGATAATACATAAAAATGTAAGGCTCTGGCGATCGGGATAAAAGGCACAATATTGCAGGACAGTCGCAAAATATGGTATAAAACATGAACAGCATATAGTAATCAATTATCCCTTGCATTATATGGCGGATGGATCTGTTTTAGTAATTCCAGCTCGATCCGTTTGTGTTCAACCGTCTGATAAAAGTACAGGCTGATCGTTTTTCCGCGTTCGTAATAGTCCAGAACAACCTTATTCATTTTGCAGTTTGTGCTTTGCCCTCCGGCATAACAGTTCCGAGGAGAAATGTTGCCATAACCCATGTTAAAGCGCTGCCCCAGTCTGGCTGTTTCCCCGATATATATGATTCGTTCGTCAACAACCCACAGATAGACACCCGGCCAGTCACCGGCTTTAATTGAAAAGTGGCAGAATGCTCCTCCCCCATGATAGGACAGTGGCAACCTCCTTTTATTGTCGTAATAACTTTGTGGACAATATTTTATGACATTCCTTGAAGCATCGCAATCCGGAATCAGGTCTTGAATATAGACAAATGTATATCCGCAGACCTCCATTTTTTTATTACCGGGGATCACATACGGAGAGGGGTGTACGTTTGCTGACTTCTTCGAATTTTGCACCGGTGCCTTCTTAGGCAGAGCCGCACCGCTTTTGATGAACGTTACCGTCCTACCGAAAATGTCGACGCTGGAGACTTTATAACCAGCATCGAGCCATGCACTGGCCTGAGAATGCCCTCCGTTGGCCCACCAAGCATCATATATATAAGCGCTCTGCGGCAAAGGACGGCCGAGCAACTTTTCAATCTCCGAGAACGAAAGATGAATAATCTCCTGTCCGGATTCAGATAAATAACGATTCAGCGTAGCATATATTCCCATGTCGTTACCTCCATATATAAAAACTATCGGGCAGTTCCTGCTTAAAGCACGCGCATAACGGGCAGCGTGCAATGCAAGATGCACCTGTAAAAATATTATACCAAAAGCCGGTTTCATGGTAGTCACCTTCATCGCTAAGTGGTAGAATTATAAAAAAACAACGAAGGATAGGATTGATATGACTGTAGTTGGAATAGTGGCTGAATACAACCCTTT
The DNA here is from genome assembly GCA_030156435.1 of Clostridiales bacterium. Lineage (GTDB taxonomy): Bacteria > Bacillota > Clostridia > Mahellales > Mahellaceae > Mahella. The sequence goes on from JASGMM010000004.1 coordinate 3,046, forward strand.
GCATAATGGCCATCTTTATCACATAAATATGGCGCGACAATTAGCCAACGCCGATTATGTCGTATGCGTCATGAGCGGTAATTTCGTTCAGCGCGGGGAGGCCGCCATCACAAACAAATGGTTTCGCAGCCGCATGGCGCTGGCCGCCGGCATAGACCTTGTGATAGAACTGCCTACGGTATATGCCGTTCAAAGCGCCGAACAGTTCGCTTTCGGCGCAATAAAACTACTAGACAGCATCGGCATCGTCGACTACCTGTGCTTTGGCAGTGAATCGGGCGATATATCGGCGCTGACATCCGCTGCGGATGTGTTGTATGATGAGCCATATGCCTTACAGCAAGCCATAAAGCAGCATTTGGCTAATGGCCTATCCTATCCCCATGCCGTATCGGAGGCGCTATCGTCATACGCGCACTTAAGTATAAAGCTCACGCCCAACAACACTTTGGCCATAGAATATCTCAAGGCTCTAAAAGAACTAGGCAGTTCAATAAAGCCCATTACTATACAGCGCCTGCACTCATCCTACAACAGCGCCGTTCTGGAAGGCGAGATATCCAGCGCTACTTCCATACGCCGTGCTATATTTGAAAACGGTCCAGAGTATGACGGCATACGCGATGCCATACCGGATTTCGCGTATTCCATATTGTCCGACGCTTTTGCAAAGGGTTACGGTCCTGTATCGCTGGACTCGATCGGACTAATAATACTTTATGCTTTAAGAAACATGCCGAAACAGTTCCTCAAAGACGTGCTTGACATATCCGAAGGGCTGGAACACCGAATAAAGAAAGCCGCCATACTGGCCGGCGACCTGCAAACCCTTATAAATTCCATAAAAACCAAGCGCTACACGCAAACGCGTATACAACGTGCCATTATCCACGCCATGCTCGGTATGAGCAATAATGTCATGGATGAATTGACTTCCAACGGAGGACCGCAGTACATACGCGTACTCGGTTTCTCAGAGAAAGGAAAACAACTGCTGCCATATATAAGCTCCAAATCTTCGCTGCCGCTATTGTCCAAAGCCGCCGATTATCGGAGCATTTTATCGCCGCCGGGCCGCAAACTTTTTGAAATAGAAATCAAGGCCACCGATCTTTATTCGCTCGCTTATATGAAACCGGCATTGCGCCGCGCCGGCAACGAATTCGTGAATGATATATATCATATTTGGTAAACACCGCAATATATTATCTATATAACTGCAAATTCGTAAGGTATACATAGAGATTGAGATGGGAGGCGACGGCGCATTCCTCTCCACCCTGCAGAGGATGGAGTCTGCTGCGCCAATTTTTGATGAAAAAAGCGGCTGGCGCATATATACTGGCTATATCGGCCTCATTGCTGGTATTTGCTATATTGCTTTTCCCGCAGCAATCCTTTGAGGCATCGCTGCAGGGTGTACATATATGGTTTGAAATAGTATTTCCATCCTTATTGCCTTTTTTTATAGGCACTGAAATACTCATATACATAGGCGTCGTCAATTTCGTGGGGGTCATATTGGAACCCGTTATGAGGCCCCTTTTTAATACACCCGGATGCAGCTCTTTTGCATATATTATGAGCATAACGTCCGGCTATCCCACCGGAGCGCGCATCACTGCAAGGCTGAGGCAACAAGGCATGGTAAGCAAAGCAGAGGGTGAGAGAATGTTAGCATTTTGCAGCACATCCGGTCCGCTGTTCATATCCGGCGCCGTAGCCGTAGGCATGTTGGGCTATCCGTCGGCTGGATGGATATTATTGTCGTCGCATTATCTGGCCAGCATAACAGCCGGCCTTATATTCCGCTTTTATAAGCACAAAGAAATACATATAAATACAAGTAGCAAACCGTCGCGCTTGTTATCGAGAGCAATATCCGAACTATATAATACGTACATACAAAACAAAGAGCCGTTAGGCCAGATGTTGAGTCGCGCCGTAAGCAGTTCGATGCTGTCTCTGCTCAATATATGCGGCTTTATAGTATTGTTTTCAGTGCTTATAAATATACTCGATTTAACCGGTATATTGGATATAGCAGCTGTAGTGATGGATGATTCCGCTGTGGCCAAACCGTTTTTAGCCGGATTGATAGAAATGACCATAGGATCAAGGATGCTCAGCCAGCTTCGGCTACCATTATGGGACAAATTGCCGCTGATATCATTCATAATAGCATGGGGCGGGCTATCAGTGCATGCCCAAGTGGCGGCTGTCACATCTATATCAGATCTGAGCCTCACTCCTTATATCTTTGCCAAAATTATACAAGCAATAACCGCCGCATTGTACGCTTCGATCTTTACAAATATAATTCAACCCGCATATCAGCCTGCCTTCTCTGATGCCCAGTCGTGGCTTACGATCGCAGCGCATTCCGGTGGGCTTTTTATAATCAGCGTTATAGCTGTATTAACCATATCGATCGCAATAGCATTACTAAATCACATAAAGGTGATAAAGCTATGATTGATGGTGTCCCTTTTTTAATTCAGCACGGTCCTTTCGGATATCATCCAGCAATCGAGAAACGTAAGCGTCCAGTTTGCCTAACACCTCATCTGCATAGTCATTAGCCCCAAGCCTTATCTCTCTAGCGTTCTTTTGAGCGTTACTTATTATCTCGCGGGCCTGTTCATAGGCTTTTTTGGTTATTTCGTGTTGATCGACCATAAGCTTAAATTGATTTTCAGCATCTTGCAAAATAGCTTCAGCCTGTCTTTGAGCATCGGCTATTATGCTGTTTTTTTCAGCTGCAACAACTTGGGCCTGCTTGAAATCATCGGGAAGACGTATACGTATCTCCTTTATAAGCTCGAGACATCGCTCTCTGTTTATCATAGTTTTTGACGTAAACGGTAAATTGTTGCCACTTTCGAGCTCATCCTCAAGCCGCTCCAGCAATGCCATTACATCATCCATCTGTATTATTCTCCCTTCTTTCTAAGCGCGCGTACCACTTCCGTAAGTATCTCGTCCGGCACCAGCCCTTTTATACAGCCGCCTAATCCGGCTACTTCTTTGACCATGCTTGAACTCAAATATGAGTACTGACCATTTGTCATCATAAATATGGTTTCTATATTATCATCCAGCTTTTTGTTCATCAAAGCCATTTGAAATTCATGCTCAAAGTCCGATACCGCCCTTAAACCCCTTATTATAACCGATGCCTTTTTCACATGCATATAGTCGATGAGCAAACCGGAAAAACTATCTACTTCAACGTTGTCCATGTCGGATAAAACCCTTTTTAAAAATGCCGCTCTATCCTCCAACGTAAAAGCAGGCTGTTTGTTCGGGTTGGCCACAACAGCCACTATGACCTTATCGAACATGCGCGCTGCCCGCTGTATTACATCTATATGCCCGTTTGTAACAGGATCAAAGCTTCCCGGATAAACACATATCTTCAATCGTCTTCTCTCCTTATAAAATCCAATATAGTATCGCCATACGCCCTTTCTTTATAGGCGCTCCACCCAACACCGTCAAGTCCCAGAGCCTCCCTTTTGCTGCGCTGCACCACCAATATACCGTCTTTATTCAATATATCTGTCGTTATAATGGCTTTGAGTGTTTTAATTATATACCCCATTTCATACGGTGGATCCATAAATATTATATCAAAACGAACTTGCTTGCGACTTAATAAATCTACGGCAGCGATAGCGTCAGCTGATATTATTTTAACCTTATCGGACACTCTCAATAAAGAAGCATTGTTTTTTATCAGTTGTACACACTGCCGTTTGTTATCTACAAAGTAAACCTCACGGGCACCTCGGCTCATAGCCTCCAAGCCGACGCTGCCTGTCCCGGCAAATAAATCTAAAAATACGGTTTCATCTATATATGGCGCTAAAATATTAAAGAGCGCCTCTTTTACTATGTCGGCCGTGGGTCTTACCTCTGCGCTTTTGGGCCCGCTCAATCTATGACCTTTAGCCGTTCCTCCGGTTATCCTCATAATGCATCACCTATGCTCTTATTTTAACATATATCCTCAAGAAATAACACCGTATTTGAAAATTTATGTATAAACACCAGTTTTGACGTCAATAATATTATTGTGTTAAGCATGGAGGATCGTTTAACACGGATTCCCCATAGAGCTCTTCCTTCAATTTCTCCTCTCCCGATATTGGTGACATGCTTATGTCACCAATTTTTTTATGTAAAAAAGAGCGGCATAGATATAGCCGCTCTGGTTTGATTTCAACAGTAATAAACCATTATTACAGCTTGCCGCCTTTATTCATAAGGGTCTGCTCGGCCTGCTGTATCATTTTTTTAACCATGTGACCACCTACTGCGCCACAGTCCCTAGACGTTAAGGTTCCCCAATAACCATCTGCAGGAGTCTGAATCCCCAGTTCGTTTGCCACTTCATACTTGAATTGCTCCAAAGCTTGTTTAGCTTGAGGAACAACCTTCTGATTGCTATCATTATACTGTCCTTGTGCCATACGTTTCTTCACCTCCTGTTTTTGTTGTGCTATTAATTTATCCAAAGTCTTTATATTTTACTCTAGTAATTTATGTCAACATTAATTGAATGTTATTTCGTCGATATTATTTAAAAATTGGCGTTTTATACGCTGTTCCAGCAGAAACTTGCTGCGCTGATCCAGAATCATAGTCCCCTCGGCTAGCATCTGTACCGCCTCTTTGCTTTGCTTGAGCAACGCTATATCGCTGAATATATCGGCCAGCTTTAGCTCGGATATACCATGCTGCTGTAATCCTAAAAGCTGCCCCGGCCCTCGTATCTGCATATCTTGCTCAGCTATCTTGAATCCGTCATGAAGCTTGGTCATTATTTTTAAGCGACGTCCCGCATCGGAATTACCAGCATTTGAGATTAAAAAACAATATGATTTATGCCGGCCACGGCCTACCCTGCCACGCAACTGATGAAGTTGTGCCAATCCAAAGCGCTCGGCATTTTCCACCACCATAACGGTGGCATTCGGTACATCTACCCCTACTTCTATTACTGTTGTACCGATTAAAACACTTATTTGACCGTTTTTAAAAGCCTCCATGACTTCATTTTTATCATTTGCAGACATTTGTCCATGTATCAGGCCAATACTATCTCCAAAAATGCCTTTCTCTTTTAATTGATCGTATAGTTCTTGCGCCGATAGAGCATCGATAGCATCCGACTGTTCCACCAACGGGCATATAATATATGCCTGGTGGCCATTACTTATCTCCTGATTTATAAAAGTGTAGAGTCTATCGCGCATAGAAGGCGGTATAAAGAAGGTTTCCACCTGTTGTCGTCCGGGCGGCATCTCATCTACTATCGATACATCGAGGTCACCATAAAAAATAAGCGCCATGCTGCGCGGTATGGGTGTAGCCGACATCACCAATACATGAGGATTACCACCTTTTTTCTCCAGCACGGCCCTCTGCCTGACACCAAACCGATGTTGCTCATCGGTTATAACCAGACCAAGACGATGAAATCCTACATTATCCTGTATAACGGCATGAGTACCTACCACTACATCTATACGTCCATCCTTTATAGCTTCCAAGACTTCATTTTTCTTATTCTCTCCCATATTGCCGCTTAATAATGCGACACTTATATCGTATCCGTCAAAAAATTTCTGCAGTGTCTGAAAATGCTGTTGGGCCAAAACCTCGGTCGGCGCCATCATAGCACCTTGGTAGCCGTTAGACGCCGCCACATATAAGGCCAGCACGGCTAAGATGGTTTTGCCGCAGCCAACATCGCCCTGTACCAACCTATTCATAGGCCTGGTATTCGACATATCAGCCAATATCTCATCCAGCACGCGTTGCTGAGCACCGGTTAATGCAAAAGGAAGCCTTCTTATGAAGGCTTCCAGTCCTATATCATGTATTCTAAATGGCGCACCTACCTTTTGCGCATCGTTTTTTTTCTTTATACTGTAAAAGCCCAATTGCATGCAAAAAAGCTCATCGAAAGCCAACCTTCTACGCGCTATATTCAGCGACCGAACATCTACCGGAAAATGTATATTGTTTATGGCAAAGTTTATTTCGGCAAGATCGTATCTTTCTCTCAATTCTGTAGGAAGGTATTCTTCCCATTGACCCTTTACGAGTTCCAGAGCATTTTTAACTATATTTCTCAGAATCTTCTGCGACATGTCAGCCGTAGACGGATATATAGGCACAAGCCCTTCGTTGCCCCTTTCATCGGGAGAAGAGAGCTCCTCCCACTGAGGGTTTAGCAATTGTATCTCTCCATATCCTATATTGACTTTACCACGCATAAAATACCATTTGCCTGGCACAAATTTATCCTCGATGAATTTTTGATTATACCATACCGCATACGCGGAGGATGTGCCATCTTGAATGGGTATCTTGCTTATGATAAGCCCCGCCCTTGGTTTGATGCGGCGTGGCGGCCCTGCTATCTTGCACACGATATTCACTACTTGCCCGCTTTGCCAGCGGCTTATAGGCATTATTTCAGTGCGATCTTCGTAGTCGCGCGGAAAATGGTATATAACATCCGCCAGCGTATAAATATCCAGCTTATTCAATAGCCGAGCACGCCTGGAACCCACTCCTTTAATATATTGGACCGGCATATCCGGAGCAATATCCATCAAAACTCTATTCCCTCCACTATTACATTAACTGTAGTAGGTTCTAGGCCTGTCAGTTCTTTTATATCATTCCTTACTTTATCCATCACCGCTTGAGCGGTCTGTTCTATAGACATGCCGAATTTTATTACAACATAAAGATCTATAGTCAATTGATCTTCCTTGTTATTTACACGTATGCCCTTGGTTATGTTCTCCATACCTAACAACTCTACTATGCCATCCGTTGCCCGTTTGGATGCCATTCCTACTATCCCGTCACATTGACTGGCGCTTATACCTGCTATTCGCGCTATAACCTCATCAGCTATTTTTATTTTTCCCAATTCATTCACTATATCCATTACCCTTTCCTCCCCTATATAATAGATTTCCATAATATTGTACTCTTTAAATATACTATTGTCAAATGGCCAAAATAATGATACAATAAGGATGTTTTTGTATAGAGGGAGGGTATGGATATGTCAAAGGAATGCGCGATATGCCATAAGAGCGTTGCTTACGGCAATGCTATAAGTCATTCGCACAGGCGCAGTAACAGGCGCTGGGAGCCCAATTTGAGAAGGGTACGCATAGTTGTAAACGGCGCCTCTAAGCGAGCATATGTATGTACGCGTTGCCTTCGCTCAGGAAAGGTACAGCGCGCCATATAAATAAACGGGAAGATGATTTCTTCCCGTTTATTTATTTTGTACCGAATATCATTTTGAGCAAACCCCGTAATCCCCTAGGCGCTTTAAACACATAAATTTTCATAACAGCCCACACCTCCGCTACATGGATTTAGCCGTAACGTAACCATACCATATAAGTAAACCGCCTAATATGAATAACCATACTTTTGTCGGCACTATGATACCTATTATAACAATGCCGCCAGCCATCAGCGCTATACCGATCACACGCTTTGTATTAAGAGAGTTCCACCCCATCGACGACTCTCCTCTCGAAAAAAAACTCCATATTTCATATTATGCAACTTATCGAAAAGTGACACAATTTTATAGCGCTGTATGCACTGCCAGCAACCAGCCCCCGCTCAGCCTTATTAAGGCCTCGGAACCCGTAAAAACATTGCTCACGCCGAATGGATAGCCGAAAGGAAACTTTCTATCCTTTACGGCATAATAAAGCCCATCGGTAAATAAAATGGTAACCCCGTCGCCCAATGGGAGCAAAGAAAGCAGATCGCCCTGCTTACCGCTTATTTTCAATTCATCGTCGCTCACGTATAAAGCGCTGCCTCCATCTACTATACAAGCCGATATGCCTCTCTGTTTAAGCATGGCAAGCAGTGAAACGTTTGCAAAGGCATGGTCAAAGCGCCCGCCCAATGCAGCATAAAGTGTTATATCGTCGCACCCATGTGCAATGCAATAATTTATGGCCAAATGGGTATCGGTTTCATCTTTATCTTTGGGGTATTTTGAAAACTCCACTCCTTTTGATTCAAAATAAGTTCTCGCCTCGTCGCTTATCGAATCCAGATCTCCTATTATGCAGTGAGGCACGACTCCTGCCTTATAGGCATGATCGGCACCACCATCCGCACATACTATAAGATCCGCACCGACACATTTTATAGCATTATAATCTTCCACTATCCCATTGCATATAACAATGCCTTTCATGCCATAGCACCGCGCAGCATGTTGTATTTGAAGTCAGCAGCAGCTTCGGCTATATCAGGTTGATTTAATATAGCCGACCCAGTGACTATAACATTGGCTCCGGCAGCCATCACAGCATGCACATTATCCATCGTTATGCCGCCGTCTATCTGTATATCGAAGTTAAATCCACGATTATCCTTTATTCTCTTTAAATCAGCTATTTTATCCAACATGGACGGTATAAATTGCTGGCCTCCAAAACCTGGATTAACTGTCATCAATAATATCATGTCCGCTGCATCCATAATATAGTCTAACACCGACAACGGGGTGGCTGGATTCAATGCTATAGCCGCTTTTAAACCGTTTCTTTTTATAATATCTATGGTCCTGAGCGGATGGCGCAGCACCTCCGCATGTACCGTTATGGAGTCGGCCCCTGCTTTAGAAAATGCATCTATATATTCATCGGGGTTATCTATCATGAGGTGAACGTCCATGAACATATTTATATGAGATTTTATCGACTTTACCACCATAGGGCCCATGCTAATATTAGGCACAAAGTGGCCGTCCATTACATCCACATGTATACCATCGGCGCCGCCTTTTTGCAACTCCTTAACTGCATGGCCCAAATCGAAGAAATCCGCCGACAATATGGATGGAATTAGTTTCACCATCGTACAAATCCTTTCTCCCGTTCCAGTTCGTTCTGAATATAGACATAGCGCTCATATCTGCCTCTATCTATCAATCCTTGTTCAACGGCCTGCCTGACAGCGCAATCAGGCTCTTTTAAGTGCAGACAGTTTCTGAAATGACATTCTGCAGCATATGATGAAAATTCTCTATAGAAAGCCGCCGCTTCTTCTTTTGTCAATCGGAGCTCGAATGCGCTAAATCCTGGTGTATCGGCTATCATACCGCCATCTACGGCCAGCAGCTCGACATGCCGCGTAGTATGTTTGCCCAATCCGGCTTTAGCGCTTATTTCTCCCACTGCCATACGGTTTTGACCGCATATAGCATTTATAATGCTCGATTTTCCTACGCCCGATTGACCTGCTATAACCGATATCTTACCGCGTAAAAAACGTTTTACATCCTCTATGCCACGCACGGGTTCGGTTACGCTGGTATAAACGACGTTATAGCCTACCATCTTATAGACCTTATTGATAGCCTTACATCGGACCATCCCATCATCTAAATCAATTTTATTTATACATATTATAATATCCAATTGCTGTTTTTCTGCAGCCAATATAAGCTTATCCAATTGCAATAGGTTTGGCTCCGGTTGCGTAACAGCTACCACCGCGATCATCTGATCGACATTGGCCACCGGAGGCCTCGCCAGCTCATTGCGTCTCGGCATTATTTCATCTATTACCCCTGTACCATCATCCAAAACCTTTATGCGCACCTTATCCCCTACCATAGGTATTATATTGAGTTTTCTAAACTTGCCTCGAGCTTTACAGTCATATATATTATCAGCTACCGCCACCTTATATAAACCGCCCACACCCTTTATTATAATACCTTCCAGGATCATGAATCCTCCTTGGTAAAATCTATTTCTATGCTTTTATAAAGTTGATCGAATATATATACTTCCACTACGGCTTTGCTCTTACCCTCCACATTTATTTTTATTTCATTTTCAGAAGGCTTATGAACCCCTTGATAGACAACTTCTGTTACATCGCCTTCTTTTTTAAGCACCTTTATAACAAGCTCTTCAGCAGGTTTTTCCGGATCTTCCGGATCCGGCCAGTCCTGAGGCAAGGGTATGGTTATCTGCTTGGGCGAGTATATCTTCGGCTTTCCGCTGCTCACCCAGAAGTCTACCGCACTGCCTTCGGTTACTTGAGTTTGTGGTTCCGGATTTTGCCTTAATATAACATCCTTATCATATGAGCTGTCTTCTCTGACAATACGCCCGATTTTAAGCCCGTATGATTCCAGAACTTTTTGAGCATCGTCCAAAAGCTGTCCCGAAAAATCCGGCAGCGTTATAGTAGTTGTCTCCGGACCATCGCTAACGACGTAATCCACCTTTATATTGTCTCCGGTTACATGTATACCTGCTTTTGGATTCTGGTCCATCACATACCCGGCAGGGTATTCGTCACTGTAGCTATGCCTTACCTCACCCGACTCTAGACCTGCCTCCTCTAATATTAATTTCGCTTCGGGTTCGGTTTTGTTTATTATAGATGGCACCTCTATATCCTGAGTGCCCTGGCTTACGACCACATTTACGGCAGCCCCTTTTTTTACCGTTGTATTGGGCTGGGGATCTTGCGAAATTATATATCCCTCCGGCACTTCATCATTGTACTGGCGATCGACGACATTCATAACTAATCCAAGAGATTCCAATTGCTGTCTAGCAACACTTTCTTCCTGACGCAATATAGATGGCACCGTTACATCAGGTACGGCAAAATAATCATTATATACCCTCATAGCCGTCGCTGCTCCGGCTGCCATAATAGCAATAATAGCAACCGTTATGATAACAACCTTCCACACCCTCCTAGCGGGACGTTCTTCGGCAGAAGGTTGCGGTTTGTCATGATCGCGCTCATGTATGGCAGGTACTACTCGCGTAGGCTCATCGACCATGGAGTCGCTAATACTGACGAATGTACCGTATGGCTCGCGCAGTACACGCCGCAAATCCATCATCATCTCCATAGCACTATCGTAGCGTCGATCCCTGTCCTTTTGCAAAGCTTTTGTTATAACTTGATCCAGCGCCGGCGGCACATCCGGATTAAGCTCCCTGACCGATCTTATATCATCATGTAAATGCTTAAGCGCTATCGCTACAGCGGTATCGCCTGTGAACGGCACCTGGCCCGTCACCATCTCATAGAGCACCACGCCCAGCGAATATATATCCGACTTGGCATCTACATACCCACCACGAGCCTGCTCCGGCGACAGATAATGCACCGATCCCATGGTATCGGTGTCGTACAGCGTGGTAGAAATATCGGCCACGGCTTTGGCGATGCCGAAATCGGTTACTTTCACCACACCGTCAGCGGTAAGCATTATATTCTGAGGCTTTATATCCCTATGTACTATACCGTGCTTATGGGCATGATCCAATGCCGCACATATTTGTATGGCTATATTTACAGCCCTCTCATATGTCAAAGGAGCGTCGCGTTTTATAACATCCTTAAGTGTGGGGCCGTCTATATATTCCATAACTATATATCTTAGATTGTTATCATTGCCTATATCGTATATATTAACTATATTATGATGGGAGAGTGAAGCGGCAGCCTGCGCTTCTTTTCTAAAACGCCTTATGAATTCCTCATTGTTGGCATACTCCGGCCTTAGGATTTTCACCGCCACATCGCGGCTAAGCAGATGACAATGTGCCCTATACACCACCGCCATGCCGCCTTCGCCTATCTTCTCCACTATTTCATAGCGCCCGCCCAATATCTTACCGATTAATGCATCCATTCATCTTTTTCCCCTATTCTAGATTGTTGAAAGAGGATAACGGTAATATTATCCAAACCACCTCTATCATTGGCAAGCCTAACCATAGCATCAGCCTTATAGCTTAATTCATTATCGGCGGCGCATATCTCCCATATCTCCTGATCGCTCAATTGACATGTAAGACCATCAGTGCACAGCAATAATATATCTCCGGCATTATAGGGAATTTCCACGCGGTCTATTTCTATATTATCCTCGCTGCCCAACGCCCTGGTTATCACATTGCGCTGCGGATGATTAAACGCCTGGTCTTTGGTAATAGTCCCCTTATTGACCATCTCTTGTACAAGTGAATGATCTTCGGTAAGCTGCTTGATGCAGCTTTCGTTTATCAAATAAGCCCTGCTGTCGCCGATATGCGTTATATAGATCTTGTCATCGGTTACCCATGCTGCTGTCATTGTAGTGCCCATACCCTCATATTGCTCATACTGCTCAGATAATTCGATGAGCCGTCTATTAGCGTATTGCATGGCATTGGCCATTAAATCGGCGAAATGGATGCGATCCGTTTTATGCTGTTTTATATAGTCCACCATAGCATTAATAGCTATATAACTCGCGACGTCACCCGCATTGTGTCCACCCATACCATCAGCGACCAATAGCACGTTATCGCATATTCTTTTGCCATCGGGTATAAAATAATAATCTTCATTATGGCTGCGCATCTTGCCCCTATCGCTTAAAGCTGCTATCCCCATATCATCCCTCCATCACTCATCGACAAAGCGGCGGCGCAATTGGCCGCACGCCGCATCTATATCAGTACCCAAACGCCTCCGTATGCTCACAGGTATACCTTTTTTATTCAGTATGCCATAAAAATGCTCTATTTGTTTCTGTGAAGACGGTTGAAATTCACGTCCTTCCACATCGTTAAACGGTATAAGATTGACGTGGCATATCATGCCCTTAAGCGCATCGGCCAGCATATACGCATGCTCTTCTCTGTCATTTATATCTTTAAGCATTATATACTCAAACGTAATCCTTCTGCCGGTTTTTTCAATATAATAATTGCACACTTTTATTATATCATCTATCGGATAAGCCTTGGCTACAGGTATAAGCTGCCTGCGTATGTCGTCGTTAGGAGCATGCAATGATACCGCCAATGTAATAGGCATACCTTCTTTTGCCAGATCATATATGCGCGGTACCAAGCCACACGTGGACAACGTAATATTCCTGTAGCTCATATTAAGCCCCTTAGGCTCATGCAGCAGACGCATAAAGGCTATGCTTTGCTCGTAGTTATCCAATGGCTCGCCGCTGCCCATCAGCACTACATGCGAAACCCTCTGGCCGATATCCTGCTGTATACGCAGTACCTGATCAATCATCTCACCTTTGGTAAGATTCCTCTTTACGCCTTTTATAGTAGATGCACAAAACGCACATCCCATGCGGCAGCCTATCTGTGTGGATACGCATACGCTGTTACCGTACTCATATCTCATCAATACACTTTCTATTATATTACCATCTTTTAATAAAAACAAATATTTCATAGCGCTGCCATCCTCAGACTGCTGGCGCTTATATATGCGGCATGAATCGGTATAGCAACGTTCCTTCAGCCTCTTGCGGAAATCCGCTGGCATATTGCTCATCTCATCTATATCGTCTATACCTTTATAAATCCAGCTAAATATTTGCTGGGCGCGGTATGCCGGCTGTCCGAGCTGTTGAACCAGTTTACTCATATCATCCATGCTCATATCCTTAAGAGCTATCGGTTCTTCCATACCTTCACCTCACTTTAAGCATTCTAGCCACGAAAAAGCCATCTATTTTATCCTCATTCGGATAAAATTGTACCCATTTATCCCTGCTGTCATGATAAACACTTAACGCATGCGGCAATTTTTGATAGACGTCGTCCAATATAAAGTCGCTGTGATCATTTAAAAAATTATTTATCATATTTTGATTTTCATCGGGATTTATGGTACATGTGCTGTATATGAGCACGCCTCGTGGTTTGACATAAAGGCTGCACGTATCCAATATTTGCCTTTGTATTTGCAAAAGCTCTCCTATATCTTTTTCAGCCCTTCTCCATTTTATGTCCGGCTTATGCCGTATAATGCCCAATCCTGAGCATGGAGCATCTATCAGCACCGCATCGGCCATGCCATACCAATCCTCATTATATACGGTGCTGTCATAACATACAGGTTCTATACAATTTACGCCAAGCCTGGCGCACTGTGCCTTTATAAGCTCTATCCTGTGAGGATACACGTCAACTGACAGTATGCGCCCTTGGTCTTTCATAAACTGCGCCATATGGACAGCTTTACCGCCAGGCGCGCTGCAGGCATCGATTATGATTTGCCCTGGTCTTGGATCCACCACATGAGCTACCATCATAGACGCCTCGTCCTGAACAGCAAAAAGCCCGTCGTCATAACCCGGCAGGCTTTCTACGTCGACATTTTGTTCTATATTAAGCGCCTCGGGCAGATATACCCCGCAGCTATACATTATACTACGCTGTTCCAGCAGTTTTATCAAGCCATCCTGCGATATCTTGAGCTCATTAGCCCTTATAGTCAAAGACGGCCTGATATTTTGTGCCGCACAAAGCTCCTCCGCCAACGTTTCACTCATAGTATTAAGCCATAACCGTACCATCCATTCGGGAAAGGAATATTTAAGCGCTATTCTAGAAACAGTATCCTGAGGAAAAAGAGAAACAAGATCGTCTTTTTCTTGTATAAGGCGTCTCAATACGGCGTTAACATATCCGGCTTCTCTTTGGCCAGCGTATTTTTTTGCTAATTCCACGCTGCTGTCGCACGCGGCAAAGTCGGGAACCCTGTCCATATAGAGTATCTGATACATGCCCATGCGCAATATATTTCTAATCCAAGGCGATGCTTTGCCTCCTCTGGAATAGCGCTTTATAAGCCAATCCAGAGTCAGGCGGTAGCGCGTAACACCGTATACGATATCGGTTATAAAAGCTCTGTCCAGCGTTGAAAGGCTATTATCTTTCAGCGCTGGTTTAATCTCTAAATTTATATAACCCTTTTTAATATCTATATCGCGCAACAGCTTTAGCGCTGCGTTTCTTGCTTTATCTACCATACAATATCAGTCTCTGTTGCCTCTTATAAGGAGCAGTCTTAATAGTTGAGCTATAGATACCGCAGCTGCAGCTACATATGTCAAAGCAGCCGCGCTCAATACTGCCCTGGATTTTGGCCGCTCATCATCGCTTATAATGCCACTCTGGCTCAACATCGCTAACGCTCTATGGCTGGCATTAAATTCCACAGGCAGCGTTATTATCTGGAACAATACCGCTGCAGAAAATAATATTATACCCGCATTTATCAAACTGCCCGAACTCATTATAAGGCCTAATATAATGAGTATCCATGTAAACTGTGCGCTGAAATTCACTACCGGCACCAATGCATTGCGCGCTATAAGTGGGAAATAGCCTTGCTGATGCTGTATGGCATGGCCGCTCTCATGTGCAGCAACGCTTATAGATGCTATAGATGATTTGGAATAAACCGGCTCTGATAAGCGCAACACGCGCTTTGATGGATCATAGTGATCGGTTAAAGCCCCTGGTATGCGTTCTATTCGCACATCGTTCAAACCGTTGGCATCCAATATATAACGCGCTACTTCAACACCGGTATATCCTTTCCTATTGGGCACTTTAAGATATTTGGCAAATGTATTTTGTACCTTAAACTGAGCATACATCGCCAATATCATAGCCGGTATAAAAAATAGCAAAAACCCTGTGTCGAATCCATACAAATATGGCATATAAATTCCCCCTATCTTAACATCGTTCCTGTTTCCATCTTATGTCCTCTTAAATATTCTTCAATATTCATGCGTTTTTTATTCTGTTGTTGTACCTCATCTACAGCCATGCATCCATTTCTGCACTTTATTATTATACCATATTCTCGATGTATATCAACTATTTGGCCGGGCAACGCATCCTTATAATCCGATACAATGCGGGCATGCCATATCTTTATCATGGTATCTTCATAGAAGGCATACGCCCCAGGCCATGGTGTAACGCCTCGTATGAGGTTATATACGGTTTTAACATCCGCATCCCAGTTTATATGGCCCATTTCTTTTGTAAGCTTGCTGCAATAGGTGGCCTCGTTATCGTTCTGCTTTATACGCGGTGCTCGGCCTTGCTCTATAAGCACTAGTGTATCCTTTAGAACATCTTTGCTCAATGCCGCTAATCTGTCATGAAGCTGGCCTGCTGTTTCATCGGGGTATATATCTATAGCCCGTTGCAATATCATATCACCCGTATCCATGCCCTCATCCATATACATTGTGGTTATGCCGGTTTGGCTCTCGCCGTTTATTATAGCAAACTGTATCGGTGCAGCACCTCTGTATTTGGGCAGCAGCGATGCATGGACATTTATGCAGCCTTTGGGTGGGATATCCAGCACTGATTTAGGCAGTATTTGACCAAATGCTGTAACGACGATGATATCTGGTTTTATGTTCCTCAACTGTTCTGCAAAATTCGTTTCTCTGATATGCGGCGGTTGATAAACTTGTATGCCTCGTTGCACGGCCACCTCTTTGACGGGAGGGGAGGCCAAACGACCTCCCCTCCCTTTTGGTTTATCAGGTTGCGTCACAACGCATACCACTTCATGCCCTTGCTCCAGGATAGCCTCCAACGACGCTACCGCAAACTCAGGCGTACCCATAAATACTATCTTCACAGCGCCGTTTCCTCCTGTTGTTCATCCGATTCCTGATCAGATTCCGGCTCAGGTATAACTTTATCCAGAAAGACTATGCCATCCAAATGGTCTATCTCGTGACAAAATGCCCTGGCTATAATCCCTGTGCCCGTTACTTCACGAATCTCACCGTTCCTGTCCATTGCACGCACAGTAACCTGCTCTGGCCTTTTTACGGTACCGCTCATACCGGGGAAGCTGAGACATCCTTCAGGACCTACCTGTTCGCCTGATTGCACGATGATCTCAGGATTTATAAGCTCGATTATCTTATCCTCATCCATATCGGCTATGATCACAACGCGCTTTAATATGCCCACTTGTGGGGCAGCCAGGCCTACACCCTCGGCTTTTTTCATGGTCTCAACCATATCATCCAGCAGCGTCAACAGCCTCTTATCTATTTTAACGACCGGCCGCGCTTTTTTGCGCAGTATCGGATCCTTAAACTTTCGTATCTCTCTTAATGCCATTTTATAATGCACCTCCTCACAGCATACTATACGGATTTATATCCATGCTGGCATATGAATATCTGTCCACCATGCGTTTTATATCATATTTGATATCATCCATTATATGGACATCTACCTTTAATATTATCTGCCAACGATACTCATCCTTTATTTTTTCCATAGGAGCTGGCGATGGGCCTAATATCTCCACATTATTATTATAGCACATATTATTCAGATAGCAATGCAGCTCACCAGCCAGGTCCTCTGCGGCTTTTATGATATCGAGCAGATGCTTACCCAATAAAGATATTTTCACTATATCGGAAAATGGTGGATATTTAAGCCTTTCCCTTATCTCGATCTCTTGGCGGTAAAAGCTCTCATAATCATGCTTTACAGCAGCCTGCAGGCTATAATGTTCGGGTTGATATGTTTGCACTATAACCATACCCGGTTTCGCTGCCCTACCAGCCCTACCTGCAACTTGTGTAACCAATTGAAATGTATCCTCAGCGCTGCGAAAATCCGGTATGTTAAGCGCCGTATCTGCAGCCACCACGCCTACCAGCGTCACTTCTGGAAAGTCCAACCCTTTGGCTATCATTTGCGTGCCTACCAATATATCCACCTCATGGTGCCATACCAAGCGCAATATATCTCTATGAGCGTTCTTCTTAGTGACAGTATCGGTATCCATGCGCACAACGCGCGCATGTGGGAAAATCTGTTTTATATCATGCTCTATTCGCTGTGTACCGGCTCCGAAGTATCGTATATAGGGACTCTTGCACTTAGGACATACTTTAGGTACCGGTACCCTATAACCACAGTAATGGCATTGCAGTTGCCCCTTATCCGAGTGATATACAAGCGATATATCGCAGTGGGGGCATTTCATCACAAGCCCACAGTTTCGGCATGATACAAATGTAGAAAATCCTCGCCTGTTCATGAATAGTATACTCTGCTGGCCGGCTTTCAAATTGTATGCCACGGCCTTGAGCAGTTTTCTGCTGAAAATACTCTTATTGCCGTATGCTATTTCCTGGCGCATATCCACTATATCTACACGAGGTAGCGGCTTACCATTTATCCTGTCAGGCATAACCAACAAACGCATATCGCCCTTGCCGGCAGCATAGTATGTTTCCAGAGATGGCGTAGCGCTGCCAAGCACCCATACGCCTGCTTCTATATCGCAGCGCCGCTTGGCCACTTCTCTGGCATCATATTTAGGCGTCATATCAGATTTATAACTACTCTCCTGCTCCTCATCGAGCACTATAAGTCCTAGCCGTTGGACAGGTGCGAATACTGCCGAACGCGCACCTACTACCACCTGTGCTTGTCCGTTTTTTATACGCCACCACTGCGCGTATTTCTCGCCCATAGAGAGGCGGCTGTGCCATACCGCTACGCTGGAACCGAATCTTGCCGTAAAAAGCGCTACCATCTGTGGTGTAAGCGATATCTCTGGTACCAGCACTATCGCATCCTTACCTATATCAATGGCATGTTGTATAGCTTGCAGATATACCTCTGTCTTACCGCTGCCCGTCACGCCATGCAGCAAAAAAGCACCCTTTCCTTCGTCCACGGCTTTGTTTATAGCCGTTATGGCTTGAAGCTGTTG
The DNA here is from genome assembly GCA_030156435.1 of Clostridiales bacterium. Lineage (GTDB taxonomy): Bacteria > Bacillota > Clostridia > Mahellales > Mahellaceae > Mahella. Next base: position 21,685 of record JASGMM010000004.1, read on the forward strand.
TTGTACCGGCCGGACTGTGCTGATAGAGCCGGACGCTGCAGCCTCATTGTAGCTACCTTTTACGCGCACGCCTTCTTTTACGGTGTACTCATATGCTATTATACCATCCCGCTCTAATTCAGCCAACACGCTGCTTATATTTTTTACGGGCACGATTTTTTTCAAAGCATTTAAAGCCATGCGACCTTTATTATTCTTTAATGCGTTGATAATTAAGGATTTGGTATTATCGATAACATCGGCCTCGTTTATCAGTACTATCATTTTTTGGATCCTAGCCTTGACGCCTGGGGGGAGCATGCATGACAATGCTGCGCCTAACGGGCACAAATATTGCTCTTTCATCCAAAACGCCAACTCCAACATAGCCTTAGTGAAAATAGGCTCTTTATCCAACAGCGCCTCTACAGGCTTAATTTTATCTTCTTCTACGTCAGCATGATCGGTTACATCAACGATATAACCTTCCATAAGGCGGTTACCTAGCATTACTACGGCACGACGCCCTATCAGCATATCATCGCTTACATCATCGACTATTCTATATGAATACGTATCGCTGCCTGCCGGCACATTCAGCGCCACGCTGGCAAAACGCGGCTTCATGTGATATCGACCTCAAAAAGACCTGCTAATTCATCCAGTATAATATGAGCCACTTGCTCTTTTGACATTCTGGGTACTTCTTTCAAATTGCCGTCATGGCGTATTATCTTGACGGCGTTATAGTCGCTGCCAAAGCCTACTCCAGCAACGCTTACGTCATTGGCCACTATCATATCCATATTCTTATCTACCAGCTTCTGGCGCGCGTACTGCTCGATATCTTGAGTCTCAGCTGCAAAACCTACCACCTTCTGCTTGGTTTTGGTCTGTCCCAGCGTTTTTATTATATCAGGAGTCCTGATAAGAGTTATGGTCATGGTATCTTCTGTCTTTTTTATTTTGGTTGGGCTCACTTCAGCCGGCTTGTAATCGGCAGGCGCTGCGGCGCCTATTACGGCATCTACTTCTTCAAAACGGCTCACCGCCGCCTCATACATGTCCTGAGCCGACATCACAGGTATAACCTCCGCCCTTGCCGGTGGCGTAAGGGCTACCGGTCCCGATATGAGCAGAACCTTTGCTCCTCTATCCAATGCTGCTCGAGCTATTGCATACCCCATTTTACCGCTGGAATGATTGCTTATATACCTCACAGGGTCTATGGCTTCGCGCGTAGGCCCTGCCGTAACCATAACGGTTTTGCCGTCAAGGTCGTTCTTGACGTTTAGCATCCTTATGACAGTCTGAACTATGACCTCAGGAGAGGGCAGTCGTCCCGTACCGTAATCACCGCATGCCAAACGCCCGCTCTCGGGTTCTATCACCTCATAGCCTTTATCTTTGAGAATGCTTATGTTATGTTGGACGATAGGATTTAAGTACATATTGGTATTCATAGCAGGAGCCAACACAACTTTGGCATGCGTAGCCATAACAGTGGTGGATAACATGTCATCGGCTATACCGTTGGCTATCTTGCCTATTATATTAGCAGTAGCCGGCGCTATGAGGAATAAGTCCGCCCTCTTAGCCAGCGCTATATGCTCTATCTCATCGGCCATAAAAGGCTGAAACATATCCACCGCCACCGGATGTTCCGATATGGACTGAAATGTCAAAGGTGCGACAAATTGTGCCGCATGTCGCGTCATTATAACGTAGACATCGACGCCGGCTTTTTTTAAGCGGCTGACTATATCCACAGCCTTATAAGCAGCTATACCACCCGTTACCCCTAAAACGACCGTTTTATTATTTGACCCGTTCATATGTGATCTTACCCTGGGCTATCTCGCATGCAGCTATAGTAACGGGATTATTGGACGGAACATTGGATACCAGTCTAGGTTCTCCCTCCGCCAATTGTCTAGCCCTTTTTGCTACCATTACTACCAATGTATATTTGCTATCAACCCTACTCAGCAAATCCTTAAGAGGTGGATAAATCATTTTTCTAATCCCTCCAAATAATTTATGTAAAGATCCTTATTGCGTTCCACCCTGCATTTTTCAGCGGTTATTATCGCGTTGATTTTTCGAGCGGCCGCTTCTACCACGTCGTTTATAACAACGTAGTTATATCGGTTTATAAAATTAAGCTCTTTATAAGAGCTGTTAAAACGCTTTAATAGCTCCTCCTCGCTCTCAGTGCCCCTTTTTACTATGCGCCGTTTTAACTCTTCCATAGACGGCGGTAATATGAATATGAATACGGCATCATCGAATTTTTCTTTTATGCTGAGCGCACCCTGTATATCTATCTCTAGTATTACGTCCTTGCCTTCCATCAAGCGCTCCCGCACATACGATTTGGGCGTACCATAATAATTGCCATATACTTCGGCGTGTTCTAAAAACTCACCGTCTTCTATCATTCGCTTGAATTCATCGACTGTCTTAAAAAAGTAATTCACACCCTCTCTCTCACCGCGCCTAGGCGCTCTTGTAGTAGCCGATATGGATAGCTCTACATTATGATTAAATCTGCGTAAAGCACGGCATATGGTCCCTTTTCCAGCCCCAGATGGACCGGAAATAACGATAAGCAGCCCCTGTTGCATCTTCCTTTACTCATCCTCTTCATTATATTCTTCTTCGTATTTTATGCCTTCCTGAACATTCAGCCTATGAGCCACCGTCTCAGGCAGAATAGCCGATAGTATAACATGATCGCTATCGGTTATTATGACCGCTCTGGTTCTTCGGCCATAGGTCGCATCTATAAGCATGCCTCTATCCCTCGCATCCTGTACTATGCGCTTTATAGGAGCTGATTCCGGACTAACTATAGCTACAAGTCTATTGGCTGATACTATATTGCCAAAACCTATATTTATCAACCGTATGTTCACAAAAATGCCTCCAAATCATTCAATATTCTGTATCTGCTCCCTTATCTTTTCGGTGACAGCCTTTGCCTCTATAACACCATTTATTATATCCACATCAGTTGCTTTGGAAGCAATGGTATTAAATTCCCTATATATTTCCTGCGTTATGAAGTCGAGCTTTCTGCCCACCGGTATATCATCGTCTATAGCCTGGCTGAATTGATCTATATGGCTATATAGCCTGGTTATCTCTTCGCTTATATCGCTTTTATCGGCATAAATCGCTATTTCAAGCATAAGCCGATCCATATCCAACAGCGTATCATCTATCATTTCCTGTATCCGAGCAACCAGTTTATCCTTGTACGCAGTTACGACCCCATCGGCTTTCGATTTTATACTGTCTACTATAGCACGCAATCCTTCTAAACATTCGTATATATTAGCATATAGGTTTCGCCCTTCATTGCTACGCATGGTTATAAGCTCTTCTAATGCCTTGTCCACGCATTGGAAAACGGCTTCGGACAGTGCAGAATCATCAGCCATGCCATCCCGTCCTGTATTCAATACACCAGGCAAACCCAATATATCTGCCACATTTAATCCGCTATACAACTTATAATCATCGGCCAATCTCCTGGATAACTCTATATATGCCTTAAATGCAGCTTCATCGAATCCGGCTGTTATATTGGCTTCACCACGCCTTTCGCACGATATCGATACATCGATTTTACCCCTGCTCACCCTTTTCTGTATGAGCTTTTTAATATCGTTTTCCATAAACATAAGCTGCCTGGATGTCCTTATATTTATGTCGGTATAGCGATGATTCACTGCCTTTATCTCGGCGGATACATCCCATTCACCAGCGCTGCACTGGCCTCTGCCATATCCGGTCATACTTTTTATCATAATAGAAATCCCACACCTTCCAAATTGAAAACCGACGCTTTATAAAGCATTATCGCGTTAAAGCTCGCTACATCATTATAACATATGCTAATCGATAATTAAACCCTTTTTTAAGGTTTTTTATTCAAATATGACCATCATGCAGTGACTATTCAGGTATCTCACAGGCTCGGTAATTGGTTAGCCTCCGGCTCATGTGTTCCGGATATCGGTGAAACTAGAGCACTGGCATTGGTATATGTCCTTCGCAGTCTGAAGAACGTTTCTTGTACGCTTAGCTGCTCGCTCCACTCGAACAGGCTAACGGCCGCAATTCGCATCCGTGCTCAGGCGGCCTGCCTCCAGCCTCCATGCCTTCGGCCACGCCTGTTCTTCGTTCCGCTTGCAGAGCGTACAGCGAAACGTTCTAAGGCCTGCTCCAGACATATACCAATACTTCTGCTATCTTTGCACGGAGCTAATCGTTACCGTCACCTACGTGCAACGATACCTGAATAGTCACCATCACACAACCCGATTTAGCTTTTTTAACAAATCAGCATCCGGAGTCACATAAAGCGTTTTGTAATTTGTATATATCACCTTGCCGGGTCTGGCACCAGCCGGCTTATTTACGTATTTGCATTGGGTATAATCCACAGCAACATTGCTGGAATCGCGGCCTTTGCTGTAATGCGCCGCCAACATAGCCGCTTCAAGTAGTGTTTGCTGATCCGGCAGTTTACCCTGGCTCCTTATTATAACATGTGAGCCAGGCAAATCTTTGACATGAAGCCAGTAATCGCTCTTAGCGGCCCATCTCAATGTCAACATATCATTTTGAACGTTGTTCTTGCCAACATATATGTCCATGCCCGTCGATGATACAAAGTGATGGGGCTGCGATGGCTTTGCCTTACTTTTATCGCTATTTTTGCGTCTGTGCTTTATATAACCCTGCTCCGATAACTCCTGGCGTATCTCATCTATATCGGTTTCTTCAGTACATCGCTCAAGATTATCTAATTGGCTTTCCAGATATTCTATTTCGTCCCTAGTCTGTTCTATCTGGGGTATTAAAGCAGCTGCGGCATTCTTGGCCTTATTATACAGCTTAAAATAACGCTGTGCATTTTCAGCCGGCGTAAGTGATGGATCCAATGGAATGGTCAGTTCGTCCATTGTTTCACTATAAAAATTGACTAGTTTCGCCTCACTCTGTCCGGGTTGTAACTGATACAGATTGGATGTTATGAGCTGACCGTACAGCTTATAGCGACCCATATCTTCAGTTTGTGCCAGCTCACGCTGTTGTATCTCCAGTTTCCTTTTTGCCCTTTCCAAATGAGTATTGAGCAGCTTACGCAAGTCCGATGATTTCTGTTTTATATGGTCTATGGCATCCTTCTGAGCATAGTATCGGTCCAGTACTTGACTTATGGACTGCATATAAACTACTTGACCATTTACACGACGGTGTACGGGCAATGGAAAAAAATCTACAGGATTGCCTTGCTCATCATATATTATAGCAGGCTGCCATCTTTTATCGACCACATCGCTCCTAAAGTGCTCAAATGCATCCCATAAAACATCGAGGGCTTCTAAGGCAATCTGTTCCAGCTTCAAATCGCCGTTTATACCAGCGATAGCCGCAATTTCAGCTGCAGTAGAACGCGATATCCCATTTATGATGCTAGATAGAGCCTGTTCCAAACTCATCGACGCAGGTTGGCCAGCCAATCGCGAGGCCATCTCGCTCTCACTGATTGAAAATGGATCGATCTTATCCTGTTTCGGAGGGTAGACATAAAGCAGCCCTGGCAATACCTGGCGCACGCGGCTCATCTCATGAGTTATATGCTTTATGCTGTCTATGATAACGCCATCTTTATTGATCAGTATTATATTGCTGTGGCGTCCCATAATCTCTATCGTCAGCTGCTTTGAAGTCTTGTCGCCCAGCTCATCATAACTCTCTACCCCTATTTCTATAATGCGCTCGGTATCGGGCTGCTCCACCGAAACTATACGTCCCCCCTGCAAATGCTTGCGCAATACCATACAAAACATAGGGGCATTCATGGGGTTTACCATAGAACGCTCGGTTAAGTTAACCCGGGCATTGGCAGCATTGGCCGAAATCAGGAGTGTACCCCCTCCAGCCTTGCCTTTGGCATGAAGTACTATTTCATCCCTTTCGGGTTGATATATTTTATCTAGGCGGCAATCTAGAATACGGCTATTCAATTCATCTACTACACACCGCACAGCTATTGCATCTAAAGCCATATCAAAATTTTCTCCTATTATCTATGTTCTTTATATTTTATTATAACATAGTATTTATACCTTGTATCAGATAAAGCGATATAGTATAATTCTCCTAGTGAAGGAGGAGAATTCATGGACAGTCAAAATTTAAGCGACATACGCTATGCTATCAGAGCACTGCCTACATTAAAAAACCGCTTAGAAAGGTTGGAACGACAAATAGGCGAAGCCGAAGATAATGTGGTGCAGCTCAAAGAGAAGTATGAACAGGAATCGCGGGATATAGAGCGTTTGACCGATGAGTCGTTTTCTGCAGCTCTACTGCGCCTTATCGGCAAATATGAAGGCAAACTTACAAAAGAGATGCAGGAGCAGCTTCAAGCCAAAAACGAATACGACAAAGCCGTAGACAATGTCAATCAGCTTAAAGTGGAACGCGATGAGTTAACCAAGCGGATAGAATCTTTGAAAGATCAGCAAAGGATGTATGAGGCTGAACTGGAAAAACGCAAGAAATGGGTTATTGATAATGCTGATAGCGATTCATTCAAATTATATAATGATTTAGATAAACAGATCAATGCTCTCGCCAAGCAGCTTGTCGAAACTGATGAGGCTATCAGGGCAGCATCAAGAGCAGCCGTAACGGCTCAGGAAGCTCTCCAAAGCCTTAGAAGCGCCGAAAAATGGGCTACATACGATGTTTGGACAGATAATGGTATATTCAGCCATATGGCAAAATATAATAACATCGATCAAGCACAATCATTGTTAAATAGGCTCGATTCTCAATTGCAAGATTTGCGAAAGGAACTAGCAGACGTGAATCTGAATCTATCGGCAGGATTCACTACAATCAGCGGCACAACGAGAGCCGTTGATTATTGGTTAGATAACATATTCACCGATCTCAACGTGCGGTCGACGATCCGCAACAATCAGGAATACATTAGCAATATTTCCGGCAAGATTCAGTCTGTAATCTCACAACTGAAACAAAATAAGGAAAAAATCGAAAGCGAAATAAAGCGGCTGGAAAAAAATAAGGAAGAATTGCTACTTACACTTAATCTCAACAAATAAGGTGCAGGATTATCCCGCACCTTCTATGTCTGATCGGTACTAGCCAATTCTTTGTCGAATATCTTACAGCTCCCATCATGCCAATGCACACAATTGCTGCAACTTACCTCATCCTGATTAACAACATCAGTCATAGCCGAATTGATGGAGCGATACTCTTCGCATATCGAGGCTACGTACCTTCTCTGCTGAATACTGGGGGACTCCATAAACAGCGCCTCCTTTTTTATTAGTATTTACCTCTTCAATTCAGTTTATGCCATAGCCTTATCTTTATCCCTGCGTTGCCTCTTCAACAAAGCGTTGTGCCATTTGCCGCACCTATCACCCCATCTGGCCACCACCTGTTTATCGGCCATAATCTGTACTACCTCACATTGGTTGGCGCAACCATCACAATCAAAGCTTTTGGTTTTAAAATCCATATCAACTAGATCAAATCCTCGAAAATCAGTATATCCTTTACGTTCGACTTCTTCCTGAGCAAGTATGGCGGCCCCGATGGCTCCCATGACCTCATGGTGTTCAGGTACATATACATCGCATTTTAAAGCCTCTTCAAATGCGCGTTTTATACCTATATTAGCGGCCACTCCACCTTGAAAAACGACTCTAGGTAGTATCTCCTTACCTTTGCCCACATTATTCAAATAATTTCTGACCAACGCCTCGCATAAGCCATTTATTATATCCTCAGGCTCATAGCCCATCTGCTGCTTGTGTATCATATCCGACTCAGCGAACACAGCGCACCGACCGGCTATACGCACTTTAGTAGTAGACCTCAGCGCCATCTCGCCAAACTGTTCTATTGGCACACCAAGACGGGCAGCTTGCCTGTCCAAAAACGAACCGGTACCAGCCGCGCATACGGTATTCATGGCAAAATCCGTCACTATGCCATCGCGTATGATAATAATCTTAGAATCCTGCCCTCCTATTTCCAATATAGTGGAAACATCGGGGACTTTTTCTAAGGTTGCCACCGCATGAGCGGTTATTTCATTTTTAACTATATCAGCGCCCACCATCACGCCAGCTAAATCACGCCCGCTGCCTGTAGAACCTACGCCAGTTATATCGGCCTCATCAGGCATTTCGTCCTGCAGCAGACTCAATCCGTCCTTTATAGCTTTTATAGGTTGGCCTTGCGTCTTCAAATACAATTTGCTTATAACATTATGCTCTTCATCGATAAGTACGAAATCGCTGCTTACCGATCCTATGTCAACGCCCAAGTAATAATCCATAATGTTTTTCCGCCCTTTCTTTTTCCCTTTTACGTTTCAGAAGGTCTACAAAAGCTTCCAAGCGGGTCTGGTAACCCGCTTCGCCAGTCATTTCATCAAGTATGAGCGTCATCACTGGTATATTTTCATCTTTGCTGACCTGCGGCAATATGGTTTCGGCCACTATTTCCGGCATACAACCGAAAGGCATGAGCTGTATAACTCCATCGTACCCCTTACGGCTGTAAAGAATCGTATTGCCTATACATTCCCTGCCATGCCCGCCGACACATAGATCCAAATAAGGCTTAGCCGCCTTTCTGACCCTCTTCTCGCTGCTCAAGCCCAGCAAGCCCAGAAATACATTATCTATTACCCAGCCGCTTATATCCATCGAGCGGTTTACTTCTACGCCTAAATTACCCAGTTTTTGCTCGACATTGAGATTGACAAACGGTTCTATAAGCGTATATATTTCCCCTACTAACCCGATTTTAACCGGTTGAAAGGTTTTATCAACCTTAATCGCTCTGATCTCATCCTTTGCTCGACGTATCACCTTCAATATTTCATACGGACCGAAGGCTTTTACCACATCAGCATGATACCTCGCCCATATAGCATCGGTTTGACCTTTATCTATCTCTCTCGGGCGAACTTTCAGTATCATTCTATCCAATTCATCGGCTTCTTTTATAATCTTAAATCCTAAATAGCCGGCCTTTATAGCCTTTCCCACTGTAGCATTAGAACCCCCCAGTTTAGCTAGTTTGCCGAATAATGGCTTAAAATCACCATCCTGAGGCGGATCTAGTATTAATATCTCGGCATCATAGCCCAAATCATTCAGTATCTCCTGCTGAACCACCCCATAATAACCAAAACGGCATGGTCCACAACTGCCTGTGATAGCTATTGTATCCGCTCCCCGCTCTATGCTCTCAATATAATTGCCTAGCGTTACTTTTAAAGGCAAACATGCCATCTCCGGCGCGTACCTAGTACCAAGTTCCAATGTACGACTGGTGCATAAAGGCGGAACTACTACTTCTACACCCAACGCGTCGAATACAGCCTTAACCCCTATGTAGGTATTGCCTATATGCGGGAACGTCACCTTCATGTTGATCCCTCCATTTTATCATATCTAAGAAAGCCTCTATGCGCGTATCCACGCCGGCTTGGCCGGTATGTTCATCTATGTTCAATATCATAATAGGTACATTGTCCAAACGCCTGCCTCGGCGTTGCACGAGCTCAGTTATAAATGCATCGACACCGCATCCGAAAGCCGACATATATACGACGCCCCTTACGCTTTTAGAACGAATCATGTGCATAGCTGATGCGTAAATAGCCTTACCAAACGTGTAAAACATGCGTTTGGGTAGTTTATCGGCCTCTTCATCTATGACATCATCCGCCACATTTTCCGGCGTTATAACACCATAGCCAGCCTGCCTCACTTTATCGATTAGGCCCATGCTCAAGTAATTATCATATATAACATAGGGATGCCCTATTATACCTATAGCCTGGCTATAATCGCGTGCGCTTTTTATTTCGCGAAATGCTTTATCTCGTCTATCGCCTAATAGATCTACCGGGAGAAAGCCCGACCTGAGCAACGCATCGTAATTCCTCTGTGCCTTCACAGCTTCAGAATAGGCTTCGCTTATAGCGGATTTATCGCTCGTGATATGATGCCCTACAGACATAAAAAATCTGCGCATCTCCTCCTCACTACCGTTTTTATGCATATTCAAGGTCTCATCTATTATCGGCGGTAGGTGCGCTATGGAGTTTTTTATCATTTCCGGCAAGCCGCAGAATTTAGGGCAGATGTATTCGTGCCTGGCCACACTAACCAGCCGCGGTACGAATATGGCGTCTGATTTACTTGCTAACTCTAGAATATGACCTCGAAATAGCTTTAAAGGCAGGCAAGCATCATCGGCAAAATCCTTGATACCGCGATCCAATATGGTTTTATTAGTATCATCAGAAACAATAACTTCGCAACCTAACTTCTCAAAGAATGTTCGCCACAATGAATAATATATATAATACAGCAGCCCTTTAGCTATACCAATCTTCATAAGCTTGTCCTCCAAAAATATAAACATAGGAATATTATAAACAATATCCGCAAAATTTATATCCTAATTATAAATTATACAAGATAATTATAGTACCATAATCTACAAAATTCAAGTTTATTGGAGCAAAATAGCACAATTTTATGGAGTGGCTTTTATACATATTGCATATTGAATAAAATTATTTCTACAAGCATCGACACGAATCAGCACATACGATGAATTTGCCATATTACGAATCGAAGAGTCACAAAAAATCAATTGACAACAAAAATATTTTGTTATAATATTAATTAGACGTCTAAATAATAAAGGAGGAGTTATATTGGGTTCTCCAGATGAAAGCTCGTTGCATTTCCTATTACACCAAATAATACGTTATCATTTTATAAGACTGCATGACCTTTTAGCAAAGATAGGCCTCTATCAGGGACAACCGCCCGTGTTGTTTATGTTGTGGGAACACGATGGGCTTACTCAAAAAGAAATCGGAAAGGCTCTAAACCTAAAACCACCAACTGTTACAGTAATGCTTAAAAGGATGGAAAATGCCGGTTTCTTAGAACGTCGACCTGACAGCAAGGATATGCGCCTTTCGCGCGTATATCTCACTGATAAAGGCAGAAATGCACGAGCAGAAGTAGAAAATGTATTTCAACAACTGGAAAATGAATGCTTTGATGGCTTTACAATGGAAGAAAGGATCTTATTAAGACGCTTCTTTATACAAATACGCGATAATTTATGCAAGGTAAACGGCAGCGGTATGCGCTTATAATAGTTAGACGTCAAATGATTTGTTGGAGGAGTATAAATGAGAAAGTTATTATCATACTTGAAGCCATATTGGAAATCGACATTACTAGCCCCAATTCTTATGTTTATAGAAGTCACATGTGATCTTCTGCAACCAACTCTGCTGGCCAGTATAGTGGATAACGGCGTAGCTAAAGGCAATCTCTCCTATATAATAAGAACAGGAGGATTAATGCTATGCATAGCCCTAATAGGCATGGTCGGAGGTATGGGCTGTACGTTGGCGTCCAGCATATCCAGCCAACATTTCGGAGCGGATCTTCGCTCTGCGGTATTCAAAAAAATCCAATCTTTTTCATTTTCTAACATAGATAGATTTAAGACATCATCGCTCATAACACGCCTTACAAATGATATAACACAGCTTCAAATGATGGTATTAATGTCTTTGAGGATGATGATCCGCGCACCCTTATTGTTTATAGGTGGTATAATCATGGCTATATCCTTAAATGCTAAATTATCTCTTATATTAGTAGTATCCATACCATTACTAATCTTGGTCCTGTATAGGACGATGAAAAAGAGTACACCGTTATTTTCCATGATGCAACAGAAGCTGGACAGAGTCAATGCCGTTATAAGGGAGAATCTTTCAGGAGTACGTGTTATCAAAGCTTTTGTGAGAGCCGAACATGAAAAGAATCGCTTTGCAACCGCAAACGATGATCTCATGCAGGTATCATTAAGGGCTTTCGGCCTCATCATAATAATGATGCCCATAGTAATGCTTATAATGAATTTAAGTATAGTAGCAGTATTGTGGCTAGGCGGGATAAATGTAGCCGCTGGAGATATGGAAGTGGGACAGGTAATGGCCTATATAAATTACATAACTCAAATATTGTTTTCTCTTATGATGATCGGAAATATGCTGCTGTTCATCACGCGCGCATCCGCTTCAATCCAGCGTGTAAATGAGGTACTGGACACACCTGTAGATATTCGAAATAATCCCGACGCAGATTTCACACCAATATCCTCAGGACATGTGTCTTTCGAGAACGTATCGTTCGGATATAGCGAAAACAAAGAGCACCTGGTGCTTAAAGGAATAAATTTTCATGTGCAATCTGGCCAAACCATAGCCATCCTAGGTGCAACTGGTGCTGGTAAATCTACACTGGTAAGCCTAATACCACGATTTTACGATGTTACCGATGGCAGCATAAAGGTAGATAATAGAGATGTGCGCTCAGTAGATCTGGCTACTTTAAGAAGCAGCATAGGCATAGTGCCACAGGATACCATATTATTCTCAGGAAGTATAAAGGATAATATACGCTGGGGCAAAAAAAATGCAACAGATGAAGAGATAATAGAGGCAGCTAAAATAGCCCAGGCTCATGACTTTATAACGAGTTTCCCTGACGGCTATGAAACACAGCTCGGCCAACGTGGCGTCAACCTGTCCGGTGGACAAAAGCAGAGGATTGCTATAGCCCGAGCGATAATAAAGAAACCCCGCATCCTTATATTGGATGACAGCACCAGCGCCGTGGACATGGTTACTGAACAGCGTATACAACAAGGATTAAAACAATTCATAAAAGAGTGTACTACATTTATCATAGCTCAACGCATAAGCTCGGTGATGGATGCTGACAAGATACTCATACTCAGCGATGGTCGCATAGCAGCTCAGGGTACACATTATGAGCTATTAAAATATAGCTCTATTTATCAAGATATATATAATTCACAATTAGGAGAGGGGGCCCTTATAGATGCCTGAACCGGGAAGAGGACATCATAATAGAGTTCATACAGTAATAAAACCGAAAAACACCAAAACTACATTGAAAAGGCTATGGCACTATTTATCAGAACATAAAATCAGACTGTTTACTGTATTGATATTAGTAGCTGCAACGTCAGCATTAACGTTGGTAGGACCATACCTTATAGGTAAGGCAATCGATGACTATATCACGCCACATGATCTCACTGGTTTATTTCATCTTTTATTGATCATGGCAGTTGTTTATGCTCTTACATCCTTATTTACATGGCTTCAAAGCTATACCATGATAAATATATCGCAAACTACCGTGCGCAATTTAAGAAAAGATGCATTTGATAAGCTTCAAGTATTGCCCGTCGGCTTTTTTGACACAAAACCTCACGGTGACGTAATCAGCAGGCTTACCAATGACATAGACCTTATAAACAATGCATTGAGCACCAGCCTGACACAAATATTTTCCAGTATTATCACGTTGCTGGGAACTATCAGCTTGATGCTATGGTTGAGCCCTTTGCTAACCTTAGTAAGCATGATAACAGTGCCTATAATGTTTATTACCACAAGCATAATAACAAAACACACGAGACGATATTTTTCAGAACAACAGAAATCTTTAGGTATTCTTGACGGTTTTATCGAGGAAAATATATCAGGACAAAAGGTAGTTAAAGCGTTCGTCCGCGAAACCGAAGAAATAGAGCGATTTGAAAATACTAATGCGGAATTAAAAAATGTCGGCATTAAAGCGCAGATCTATTCCGGCATAATAGGACCTTTAATGAACGTGTTAAATAATATGGGATTTGCCATCGTAGCCGGGGTTGGCGGATGGCTGGCTGTACAGCATATAATAACGGTTGGTACAATAGCTGTGTTTATAAACTACACCCGGCAGTTTACACGCCCGTTAAACGAGCTGGCCAACCAGATAAACACAATCCAATCAGCTATAGCGGGTGCCGAAAGGTTGTTTGAAATAATGGATGAAATGACAGAACCGGCTGATAATTCAGATGCTATAGAGCTTACAGATGTTAAAGGCGATGTAGAATTCCAAGATGTATCATTTTCATACAAACCTGGCGAACCAATACTTAAGGATATAAGCTTCCATGCCTATTCAGGCCAAACTATAGCGCTGGTCGGCCCTACCGGTGCAGGCAAAACCACTATAGTCAATTTGCTTATGCGTTTCTATGATATAGATAGCGGAAATATATTCATAGATGGGTATGATATAAAACAGATCACCAGAAGCAGCCTACGCTCATCCCTCGGGATAGTATTACAAGATACTTATCTCTTCTCAGAATCTATAATGGATAATATACGGTACGGCCGTTTGGACGCTTCAGATGATGAGGTCAAGGTTGCCGCCCGACTAGCCAATGCAGAACAATTTATATTAAGCCTTCCGGATGGTTACGATACTGTATTATCAGAAGACGGCGGTGACCTAAGCCAGGGTCAACGCCAGTTGTTGGCCATCGCCAGGGCTATCCTGGCTGATCCTGCGATATTGATATTAGATGAAGCTACAAGCAATGTAGATACGCGTACCGAGCAGCATATACAGGAGGCCATGCTCAAACTGATGGAGGGCCGTACCAGCTTTGTAATCGCTCATAGGCTCAGCACCATACGCAAAGCCGATGTAATACTAGTAATAAATGATGGGCAAATAATCGAACGCGGCAACCATGCTCAACTGTTGAAACAGAAGGGATTCTATTATAATCTTTATATGAGCCAGTTTAGCAATATACAAGACCTGACTAATGCTATTTGATAAAGTTTATTGAGGCAAAATAGCACAATTTTATAGACACCCTTTTATACATAATGTATATTGAACATATCTCAATATTATGATACCCTGTAATTGTAAATAACAAATACGAAGGGGGACTTTGCGATGAAGACAGTAAATATAAGGCTGCAGATGGCTGAGAATGTTAAGAAATTTGTAGGTATAGTAAGCAAATATCCGTATGAGATCGATTTGCGTTCAGGCAGACATGTGGTGGACGCCAAATCTATACTGGGCATATTCAGTTTAGATTTGAATAAACCAATAGTAATGGAAATATACAGCGATGACTGTGAAGATCTTTTGAACGAGCTGAAGGAATTCATAGTGGAATAATCCACTACATACCAAAAAGGAATAGCCGCATGATATCATGCGGCTATTCCTTTTTATCATAGCGCTGCTTTATATCGGATGGACTTTATTTTCCTCATCGAGCAGCGTGCTATCTATTTTATATTTCTGCGCTCTGCGGTACTTGAAGAAATCCATGGCTACTTGTGGGAATGAGGCATAGCTCAATACATCCTCTTCTTGCTCCATATATTCCTTTATTTCGTTGCGGAATTTATCCAACTGCGGTTCTAATAAATCCGCCGGCCGGCAATCTATAACAGGTTCATCACCTATTATCTTCTTCTTTATTTCCTCCGATATAGGCACGGGTGATCGCCCGTATTCACCGCGCACATAAGCTTTTACCTCATTCGGTATCATCTTATAGCGCTCACCGGTTATAACGTTGAGCACAGCCTGTGTGCCTACCATCTGGCTCATCGGTGTCACCAGCGGCGGGTAGCCGAGATCAGCTCTGACGCGTGGCACTTCCTTAAGCACCTCATCGTATTTATCGAGCTGATTTTGTTGTTTGAGCTGTGATACGAGATTGGACAACATACCGCCCGGTACCTGGTATATGAGCGCATTTACATCTACGCTCAACACTTTTGGATCCAATGTGCCCATAGCCATATATTTTTCTTTTATGGGCCTGAAGTATTCAGCTATCTTATTTAACACATCTAAGTCCAGACCTGTATCATAGGGGGTATCTTTAAGCGCCGCCACCAGCGTCTCTGTGGGCGGCTGCGATGTACCCAGGGAAAATGGCGATATAGCTGTATCAACCACATCAGCCCCGGCCTCTATAGCCTTGAGGTAGCTCATAGATGCCAAACCGCTGGTATAATGCGTATGGACTTGTATAGGAAGATCCACCACCTCTTTTAAGCGTTTGACCAGATCGTATGTCGCATAAGGTGTCAACAAACCCGCCATATCCTTTATGCATATGGAGTCCACACCCAGCTCCACAAGCTGTTTGGCAATATTCACATACGTGTCCAATGTATGCACTGGACTTATAGTGTATACTATGGTGCCCTGCGCATGGCCTCCAGCGTCTTTGGTGGCGCGCACAGCCGTTTCAAGATTGCGCACATCGTTTAGGGCGTCGAATATGCGTATTATATCCATGCCGTTTCCAACCGCGCGCTTTACGAACTCGGTCACCACATCGTCAGGATAATGCTTATAGCCCAACAAATTCTGACCGCGCAGCAGCATTTGAAGCTTGGTATTCTTAGACCTCTTGCGTATCTTGCGCAGGCGCTCCCACGGGTCCTCATGCAAAAAGCGCAAGGCCGAATCAAAAGTAGCGCCTCCCCACATCTCTATCGAATGATACCCTACCTGATCTATTACATCTACTATGGGAAGCATCTCATCAGTGCTCATGCGCGTAGCTATGAGCGACTGGTGGGCATCCCTTAAAACCGTTTCTGTTATACCTACTTTAGCCATAAATATCACCTTTCTCTATCCGAATATCGCTAAAAACACGCCGGCAGCCACTGCCGTGCCTATAACGCCAGCCACATTGGGCCCCATGGCGTGCATAAGCAGGAAGTTGCTTGGATTCTCCTGCTGGCCCACTACCTGGCTAACGCGTGCCGCCATAGGCACCGCTGATACGCCGGCAGAGCCTATGAGCGGATTAACCTTACCACCGCTCAATTTATACATAATCTTACCGAGCAGCACACCGCCGGCTGTGCTGACCGCAAACGCCACCAGCCCTAGTGCTATGATAAACAGCGTCTGTGGCGTCAGGAATTTATCGGCGCTAGCCGTAGCCCCTACCGTCACGCCCAAGAATATAACTACTATATTGTTGAGCTCATTCTGGGCAGTCTTGCTCAAACGATCCACCACTAACGACTCCCTGAACAGATTGCCCAACATGAGCATGCCCAGAAGAGGTGCGGCGGACGGCAGCAAAAGTGAACCGACTATAGTAACAACTATAGGGAATAATATACGCTCGGCCTTGGTCACCGGCCTCAATTGCTCCATGACCACGCTGCGTTCTTTCTTTGTAGTAAGCGCCTTCATAATAGGCGGCTGTATTATGGGTACCAGCGCCATATACGAATATGCCGCTATTGCTATAGCCCCTAAAAGTTCAGGTGCCAGCTTGGATGCCAAGTATATAGCCGTAGGCCCATCCGCACCGCCTATAATACTGGTAGCTGCTGATTGCGGTGCCGTAAACCCCATAAGCAAAGCCACTATAAACGTTAAGAACACGCCGAATTGAGCCGCCGCCCCAAGTAATATGCTCTTAGGGTTGGCTATTAGTGGCCCGAAGTCAGTCATAGCCCCCACGCCGAGGAATATAAGCGGCGGATATATATCGAGCTCGACGCCTTGGTAAAGATACCACAACAGGCCGCCTATATGGCCGCCGCCGGGTGGATTCATGAGCCCGGCCGCCGGCAGATTGGCCAGCAGCATGCCAAACGATATAGGCAGCAATAACAGAGGCTCGTATTTTTTCTCTATGGCGAGGTATAGGAGCACGCCTGCTATGGCCATCATCAGCCCCTGCTGCCATGTCAGTTGCAGTATACCCGTCTGTTGAAGAAGGTTTGTAAATATATCTCCCATGTCACTTTCCCTACCTTATTGCAACACGATCATGGGATCATTCGAATTTACCGATGCTCCTTTGCTGACAGCAACGCTTACCACTTTGCCGTCTTGCGGCGCCATAATCTCATTTTCCATCTTCATGGCTTCCAGTATAATAAGCACATCGCCCTTCTTAACCTCGTCTCCCTCTTTTACCTTCACATCCAATATGGTTCCAGGCATGGGAGCCGATACGGTAGTGGCACCTGCCGGTGCTGCTATCGGTTTAGCCTTTGGCTCTTCCGCTTTAGGAGCTGCCTGAGCTGGTGCCTCTGCCTTGGGTGCAGCGGGCGAAGCAGGAGCCGCTGCAGGTTTAACAGTTGTACCTTCTCTTATCTCCTCGACTTCTACCTCATATGACTTGCCATTTACATTTATCATAAATTTGCGCATAATTATCGTCCTCCATTTTTTCTATAATCTATTCATCAGTTGTTGTTGCCGACCCATTTTATTCCAAACTGGTGTATAAGGTGGCACACGTCTTATCGATTTTATATTGAGGTCATAAGCTGATACATTAAGGCTAGCCGCTACGGCAGCCGCTATAACAGCCACCAGCTCTTCTTCATCATCTTCAACTTTGACCTTTTGTACGGTATCCTCTTGCATGACACCCTCGGCATCATGTTGCACGGATGCTACCACAATCGTTTCTTTTTGTTGTTTCTTATCATCCTTACCTGCAAATGCATGTATTGCCTCTATGATGTATTGAAGCAATATCAATATAGCAAAGACTACTACTATACCTAGTATGGCTATAAGTATATCTTCCCACAAATTCGTTCACCCCCCCGTTATACCGGGAAATTCCCATGCTTTTTAGCCGGTCGCTCCTCGCGTTTACCGGCCAGCATCTCCAGAGCGGCTACAAGACGCGGCCTGGTTTCCTCGGGAACTATTATATCATCTACATAACCTCGGGCCGCTGCCCTATATGGGTTGGCGAACTGGCTCCTGTATTCCTCGATCTTCTGTTCTCTGGTTTCCATGGGGTTATCCGACGCCTCTATATCCTTGCGGAATATTATATTGGCTGCTCCATCCGGACCCATGACCGCTATCTCTGCCGTAGGCCACGCGAACACCATATCGGCGCCCAGATGTCGGCTGCTCATGGCTATATAAGCCCCGCCGTATGCCTTCCTCAATATAACGTTTATCTTGGGTACCGTAGCCTCTGAATAGGCATAAAGCAGCTTGGCACCATGCCTTATGACGCCACCGTGCTCCTGCCCTACTCCAGGCAAATATCCGGGCACATCGGTGAATGTGATGAGGGGTATGTTGAAAGCATCACAAAAGCGCACAAATCGCGCGGCTTTATCGGAAGCGTTTATATCCAGCGATCCTGCCATGACTTTGGGCTGATTGGCCACTATACCCACCGTCTTGCCATTCATACGGGCAAATCCTACCACCACATTCTGCGCGTAATAGGGTTGTACCTCGAAGAAATCACCATTATCTATAACTGCGGTTATTATATCCTTAACATCGTAGGGCTTATTGGGGTTATCCGGCACTATGTAGTTCAAGTCAGGCGCTAAACGGTTAAGGTCATCATCGCATTCCTGCCACGGCACATCCTCCAAATTATTGGAAGGCAAGAAGCTCAACAGCTTTCGAATACCTTCTATGCAGCTTTTCTCATCGCTGTACATGAAATGCGCCACCCCGCTTGTGCTATTATGCGTCATGGCGCCGCCCAATTGTTCGGCAGTCACTGCCTCACCTGTCACAGCCTGTACCACCTGAGGGCCGGTTATAAACATCTGACTGGTCTTATCGACCATGAATACGAAATCCATAAGTGCGGGCGAATATACGGCACCGCCGGCACAAGGACCCATTATAACCGCTATCTGCGGTATAACGCCCGATGCCATGGTATTCCTGAAGAAGATATCGCCATAGCCTTTTAAGGCATCTACGCCCTCCTGTATTCTGGCACCGCCCGAATCGTTTATACCTATGACAGGCACGCCGTTCTTCATGGCCATGTCCAGTACTTTAGCTATCTTCATAGCATGCATCTCACCCAGCGATCCACCAACTACGGTGAAGTCTTGTGCGAATACATAGATAGGACGACCATCCACCGTACCATAACCGGTCACCACGCCGTCAGCCGGCGCTTCGGTTTTGTCCATGCCGAATTCCACGCTACGATGCTGCACAAAGGCATCTATCTCTATAAAGCTGCCTTGATCCAGCAGCAGATCGATGCGCTCACGAGCTGTCAGCTTGCCGCTGGAATGCTGCTTGTCTATGCGGGCTTGGCCCCCGCCGTCTTTTAGTTTGAGCTTTGCGCTCTCCAGTTCTTGCAATTTGTCCTCGTTGCTCATGCTACTCCTCCTTAAAACAAAGCCAATAAGGCCTCGCGTATTATTTTAGCAGCTAAAATAGCTGTCCTATTGGATAAATCATAATCAGGTGACACCTCTACAAGGTCAAAACCTACGATATCCAAACCTTGCATAATATGAATGGCTTCTAGGATCTCACCTGATGTGCACCCCGCCGGTTCTGGCGTGCCAGTACCGTTGGCATATGCCGGATCTACAACATCTATATCAAGGGTTATATAAACCGGATGGCCTTTTAAATCGTGCAGGCACCGTTTAAGCGGTTCCAGCACTTTGAATTTGAACATGTGCATATGCTGTTTGGCGTAATCGAATTCCTCTTTGATGCCCGAGCGTATGCCGAATTGGTATACGTGATCGGGCGGTAAAAAGTCGATTATCCTGCGTATGGCCGAGGCATGGGAATTCTTTTGACCAAAAAACTCATCCCTTAAATCGGCATGGGCATCGAAATGCACCAAATACATATCGCTACCGTATTTCTCGCAAACACTGCGCACAATGGGAACGCTTATAAGGTGTTCACCACCTATAAACAGCGGCTTTTTATTATCATTTAATATATCAGACGCAGCACGCCCTATTATATCGAGGCTTTGTTCAGCACTACCAAAAGGCAGTTCGAGATCCCCATAATCGAAGAACTTTATGCTATCCAAACTCCTGTCCAAATAAGGGCTGTACTCCTCTATGGAACACGAAACCTCTCTTATGCTCTGTGGTCCGAAACGCGTACCCGGCCTGTAACTTACGGTATAATCCATGGGTGCGCCGACCATGACGATATCGGCATCGTCATAATCTTCAATGCTGCCTAAAAACCGATTGCCCCATTTTATCTGATTTAACATATCCGCCTTATCATCCACCTTTTATAATATCTTTTACAAACTCCGGCAGCACAAAAGCTGCTTTGTGCACTTCGGGCGTATAGTAGCGCATATTCATCCCTTTTATGTCTATTTGTACGTCTATAGGATCATAGCGCTTCGAACCTATGGTAAAGCTCCACATACCACCGGGATACGTAGGCACATGGGCCAGATATAGCCGCGTTATCGGAAATACTTCTGATATCGAACGGTATATGTCCCGTATCAGTCCAGCATTATAAAATGGGGATTCTGTCTGAGCCACAAATAGACCATCATCGCTCAGCGCATCATACAGGCTTCTGTAGAATTCTTGATGGAATAAACCTACAGCCGGACCTATAGGGTCGGTAGAATCAACTATAATGACATCGAATTCGCCTTTATGTTCTTGAACGAATTTTATACCGTCACCAATTTCTACATGGCATCTAGGATCATCTAATGCACAGCTTATCTCCGGGAGATACTGTTTGCTTACCTCGACGACCCTTCCATCTATTTCGGCCAAATAAGCGGCCTCCACGCTTTTATGTTTGAGCACTTCCCTTATAGCCCCACCGTCGCCCCCTCCTATAACCAATACTCTTTTAGGGTTCGGATGCGTAAATAAAGGCACGTGCGCTATCATCTCGTGATATACGAACTCATCGCATATAGTGGTCTGTATAATACCATCTAAAGCCAGCAATCTGCCGAATTGATATGTATCCAGCACCGCTATCTGCTGATACTGGCTCTTTTCTGTATGCAATACATCTTTAACCTTGCAGGTTATACCCAACTCAGGCGTTTGTTTTTCTGTAAACCATAATTCCATATTTTATCATCCTTTTTTCGACCTTTTTCCTTGCCATTATATCAAAATATAAAGAATAAATAAAGACCTTTATCGTAAATATTTTAAATATTCTATCTCTTTTGGAGTAAGATAGCGCCACTGCCCTGGTTGCAGACCACACAATTCTACTTCGCCAATGGCTTCGCGCCTCAGCCATATCACAGGATGGCCTATCATATCGCACATTTTACGTATCTGGCGATTTCTGCCCTCGCGCAGCGTTATTTTAACCACGCTTAGCCTTTGATCGGCCTTTATCAATTCAAAACCAGCAGGCGCCGTAAGCCTGCCTTCCAATACGAGCCCATGTTCAAATCGGAAGATATCTTGGTTATCAGGTATGCCACGCAATCCGGCTACATATATCTTTTCTATCTCATGTTTCGGGTGCATCAGCCTGTAAGTCAAATCACCATCATTGGTCAATAAAATTAATCCCGTAGTGTCATAATCCAGACGTCCCACGGGATATAGCCTATATTCATCTGCAACAGGCACGAGATCAAGAACGGTAGGTCGCCCAAATTGATCTTTGACAGTGCTGACATAGCCTCTGGGCTTATTGACAGCTATATATATCATATCAGTTTTGGGCTTTATAACGCTGCCATTTACCCTGACTTCGTCCTTTTGAGGATCAATCAAAACGCCCATATCTTTCACAACGTGGCCATTGACCGATACCGCACCGGATTTTATAAGTTCCTCGCTCTTTCGGCGCGAGGCAACGCCGCATTGCGCCATATATTTATGCAGCCTAATCAAATCGCCGGAGTTAGCCATCTTTCTATAAGACCCCTCAATTCTCTGAAATAGTTTTTATCCTTTACATCTTGAACCGCTATGAGCTTATCAGTGGCAATAGTTTGCCCATCTAATAAAACCTCTACTGTACCATAATCCTTTCCAGCCGCTATGGGTGCTTCTATTGCAGAGGGATAATGGAACTCAATCCGCAGGCTGTTTCTTTCTTCATCGGTAACTGGAATCACCACAGCCCGAGCAGTTTTCAATGCCACCCTATTCTCTTTACCTCTTAGTACAGGTACATCGATTACCGTCTTATTCTTAGGCAACGCCTCATACATGCTGAAATTATCGAATCCGTAATCAAGCAGCGCCATGGAGTCCTCCCACATAGGGCCATCGTTTAACACCACCGCTACCAATTGCATCCCATTTCTATAAGCCGCGGCTACCAAACAGCGTCCCGCTTCTTTGGTATATCCTGTTTTCACTCCATTAGCACCTTCATATTTCCATAAAAGCTTATTCTTATTCTGCATAGCCCTATCCCATTCGTGGCCTTCCCATGGTATCTTTCTGTATTTTGTGGATACGATCTGCTTAAATACGGGGTTTTTCATAGCATAGGCCGTTATTAGCGCCAGATCATACGCAGTGGTGTAATGGTCCTCATCCGGCAATCCATGCGGATTGACAAAATGCGTATTTCGTGCTCCTATCTCCCTAGCTTTACTATTCATTATATCTACAAATTTTTCGACAGAACCGCCTATATGCTCGGCTATGGCTACTGCGGCATCGTTTCCTGATCTAAGCATAAGACCATAAAGTAGATCTTCCAGTGTCAATCTTTCTCCTACCTCCAGCCATATCGATGAACCTTCCACGCCGCTGGCATTATCGCTTACTTCTACTATATCCGAGAGATCACCGCATTCTATGGCGGTTATTGCCGTCATTATTTTTGTGGTGCTGGCCATGGGACAGCGCTTATCGACATCTTTGCCATACAGCACCCTACCTGTCTCAATCTCCATGACCGCAGCGGCTGATGCCGATATTTGAGGTGGATCTTCAACAGCCAATGCTTTAGATATCATCAAACAGGGTGACATAAAAACACAAAAAATTAGTAAAAAAATCACTGCACGTTTCATGCAATACCGTCCTCCATCCTTGTAATTATAAATACAAGAATAGTATGAACAGCATCGCTCTAACTATCCAGATTTTCTAGTATAGCATTTACCTCCTCTTGACTATTGACAACTATGCCTTCTTTGATCTGGTCTTGAACTATACCGGGCAATATATCTAATGGTATTCCGGTATCGCGCAACAGCTTGCCGGCGGTATCATACACTGCCACCATGCCATTATCTTCTCTTATAACGAAATGATTTGGGCAGTAACCACCTATTTCCCTTATCAAGACCACTTTATCCGGCTTAAATTCATCTACTCGCCATTGAGGATATTTTTCCATCAGCTGTTTCTCATTTAATCCTACTATGTCAGACAGTACAGGACCTTCGCCAACGCCTTCGTGACCGCACGACATATATACCGTCACAGTTTGCAGAACAGCATCCTGCTTTACCGTAGCAGCTCGATCTGACAGATATCGCTCTGCATCAGCCGACTTATCGTCCTCTTCAGCTTCGACCGGCATTAGCGGCTGAGGCTGAGGCACAGCACGTCCATATGATGGGCTACGCATTATATAATACCCTACCATGAAGCCGACTGCTAATGCAGCAACGCTCACTGTTAAACCTATAATATATCTTTTTCGCATAATAAATACTACCCTCCGCTATTAATAGCCTTTGGATAGTATTATTGACGAAATTTTCTATATTATTCCTCTAACTCTTCTAACTCAGACGGTATTTCCATATTATGATATACGTTTTGAACGTCATCGTGATCGTCCAATTTATCTATAAGATTCAATACCTTTCGAGCTGCTTCTACATCCGGCGATACGGTAACCTTAGGTACTAGCTCCAATTGAGCAGATATAAATGGGATACCTTGTTTTTCAAGGGCATCTCTAACCAATGCGAAGTCTTCGGGCGCAGTGCGTATCTCATAAGCATCATCCTGCGTTATAATGTCCTCTGCTCCGGCCTCCAGCGCTATCATCAGCATGTCATCCTCATCTATATCTACGGCATCTCTGTCCACGACTAATACGCCTTTCCTATCGAACATCCACATGACGCACCCGGTTTCACCCAAGCTGCCACCGCTTTTGTCAAAAAGGTGCCGTATATCGCTGCTGGTACGATTGCGATTGTCGCTTGTAGCTTCCACTATCACGGCAACTCCTCCTGGTCCATATCCTTCATAAACCAGCTCTTCGTAATTTACCGAATCCAATGCACCAGCGGCCTTTTTGATAATGCGCTCTATCGTATCATTTGGCATATTATTGGCCTTTGCCTTGGCTATAGCATCTCTCAAAGTCGAATTAGCTTCCGGATTATCTCCCCCGTGCCTTACTGCTATAGCCAATTCCCTGCCAATCTTGGTAAATATCTTACCGCGTTGAGCATCGGTAGCTTCTTTTTTACGTTTTATATTAGCCCATTTCGAATGGCCCGACATTATAATCCCTCCATATGTTATCTATAAACTTCCTATACAATATAACATAAGGAGGGGCTTTTAGCAACATACCCCCGTCACTTATTCCGTTTACATTGCTAAGTTTCACCGATATCCGAAACACATGAGCCAGAGGCTGATCAGTTACCAAGTCTGTGAAGTACCTGAACAATCACATTAAACTACTTATAAAACAATTGCCTCTGATACCTTACCACAAGTTCATCCAACTCTTTGCTGCGCTCTAATACAGAGAACGCTTGCATCTCATAGTTCTCGCGTACTATGAGCTCATTGAGCTCTTGCGTCAACATAGATATTTGTTCCTTTAACTCCTTCATCTTTCTATAAACTCACCTTTTATAAAATAATTTTTTTCAATACGTACTGCAATATACTATCACCGATTCCAATCATTTTCAATAATATAAATAAATTTTTATATGCATCAGCCGCATTTAGAATAGCCGCAGCTCGGACACATCACGCATCCGCTCTCATGCTCCAACTCTCCACCACATTCCGGGCATACTGCTCGGCCTTCCTTATCATTTTGTTCGTCTATATCATCGGCTATGCCAAAGTGATTCTGCTGTTCATCCGACTGTATTTTCATGACCTTTTCGATAGTACGGGCTATAGCATCGGGACAGGATAATACCTTCAATCCCCTTTGACGTATGGTAGTATGACAGCGTATACCTTTTAGCTGATCCACCAGCGCCTTCACGTCGATCCCTGAACGCAGTGCCAGCGATACCAGCCTGCTGGTGGCTTCAGACTGAGATGGGCATCCTCCCGCTTTACCGAGATTGGTGAATACCTCACATATACCTTGATCATCATAGTTCACCGTTATATAGAGATTGCCGCATCCTATTCGCACCTTCTCGGTTATTCCCCGGGTAATTTCCGGTCTAGGCCTCGGTATAATGGTCGGCTCGGGCTGAGTCATAACGTCAGCACCAATCTTATCTTTATCGCCTATATTCAGCACCTGTGTCTCCCTGCTGCCATCGCGGTATATGGTAACACCCTTGCATCCCAGCTTATAGGCAAGGATATATACCTGGCGTACATCCTCTTGAGTAGCGCTGTTCGGAAAATTCACCGTTTTAGACACCGCATTATCGGTATAGCGTTGGAATGCAGCCTGCATGCGGACATGATATTCCGGCGATATATCGTGAGCTGTAACAAATACTCTTTTTACATCATCGGGTATACCGTCCATATGTTGTATGCTGCCCTGATGCGCTATTTGACGCATTAACTCGGCACTGTAAAACCCTCTTTGCTTAGCAACTTCCTCAAATATAGGATGTACTTCAGGCAGCTGGGTATTATCCATCACATTACGCACAAACGATATGGCAAACAACGGCTCTATCCCACTAGAAACTCCAGCTATAATGCTTATACTGCCGGTAGGCGCTATGGTGGTGACAGTGGCGTTGCGTACCTCCAAGCCCTTATCCTTCCATATGCTCTGCTCATACGCAGGAAACGTACCGCGCTGCCCAGCCAATTCGGCCGACTGCTGCCTTGCCCTGTCGCATATAAATTTCATGAGCTTAGTGCCGAGTTCTATAGCCTCATCTGAATTATAGGGTATGCCTAGCCTAAATAGCATATCGGCCCAACCCATGACCCCTAATCCTATCTTTCGCGTGCCCTTGGTCATCTTCTCTATCTCAGGCAGGGGATAAAGATTCACATCTATAACATTATCCAGAAAATGCACTGCAGTATCCACTATTCTGGCCAATTTAGCGTAATTTATCTCCCATTTGCCGCCCTCTACGGGCTGTACTACCGAAAGCAGGTTTATCGAACCGAGGTTGCAGCTTTCATATGGAAGCAAAGGCTGCTCACCGCAATTATGTACGCATATACCATTAGCATCAAAAGCATTCACTCCCGGAATTTGAACATCATATACATCTCTTTCTCCTGTTTGAACAACCTCATCGACCGTTGCAATGAGCCTTTCCCTGTTTATTGCTCTTCTGTAATCTGTCAGGCGCTGCTCCAACAAATCGTGCTTTTTCGCGTCGCTAAATCCTACTTGCTCAAAGAAAATAGCCAAATTACCAGAGGTGATAACTAATTCGTGGCCCGATCGAATATGATACTCTTTAGTTCCCCCTTTACCATCAGGCATTTGCTTTATTTCTTCCGCTTTACGATCGATATGCAGTGTCGAAACTATACCCAATCGAAGCAGCATTCGTTGAATAATCCTCAATCCCTCAATATCATTTTGCCAAAGGCGAATAGATACACCTTTCTCTTGATTCCCTGTTACGGTACCATCGGCATCGAAAATACCCCTTAAAAACCCGCGGTGAAAGTCATAGCTTGTCTTCTCCAATTCCTCGGTAATCCTCTTATCGCCCGGAAATATTTTATATACGGCTGCTAGATCCCACAGAGCCGACATCTGCATTCGATGTTCTTTCCTCTCACCGATCATACTCTTGAATCCATTGAAGTCTCCTCTATGGGGCAGCGTAAAAGCAGCCTTCTCCGCAGCTTTAATAATAGAATCAGCCTCATAGTCATCTCCCCAAACGGAGATGATGCCGCCATCGTTCTTCAAGGTGCCGTCTCCCAAAAGGAGACCCAGTAAATATCCGTCTTCAAAACTCCCCCGGCCTTCCCACACAAGACCGCGATTATCGGATAAAACAATATGGTCGCCTGGCTTTAATTCTCCGGCTGGTTTCCACTCTTCTTGAATATTATCCCTAGTAATTGAAACCGCAATACGTATTTTATGGTCAGGCGTAACTTCTATTTTATATCCTTTATCGGTACGTATACTTATAGTGGATTTATTGCCCGTTTTAAAGAATCCTATTTCTGAGGAGGAATAAAAATCCCCATTTAATGCAAGGGATATTTGCTTACCCAATATATTAACTACTTGTTCAGGTCCGTTCTCAGTAAGTACCCACGTATCTCCAGTAATGCACGGGTTAGTGCTTTCTATCTCTCCAAGAGCTGGTACCACATTATCCTTATTGATGCGGTCAAGGAATACTATGCCCGGTTCCCCGTTGTGCCAAGCCATATCGACGATAAGATCGAATACTTGTCTGGCTCTGAGACGCTG
The DNA here is from genome assembly GCA_030156435.1 of Clostridiales bacterium. GTDB lineage: Bacteria > Bacillota > Clostridia > Mahellales > Mahellaceae > Mahella. The sequence continues at coordinate 50,052 of JASGMM010000004.1, forward strand.
CGTTATCTTGCCCGTATGAGGATCTATGAGATCGTATTCCTCATCCTTCTCTACTGCTTCCATAAATTTTTCGGTTATGCCAACACTTATATTGAAATTGGTTATATCGCTATTATCCTTCTTACACTGTATAAACTCCAGTATATCGGGATGATCCACGCGAAGTATGCCCATGTTTGCGCCTCGACGGGTGCCTCCTTGCTTTACCGCTTCGGTGGCCGCATTGAATACCTTCATAAAGCTGACCGGACCGCTGGCCACACCACCGGTAGAGCGCACGGTAGCCCCCTTCGGTCGCAAGCGCGAAAAGCTAAAGCCAGTATTGTGTATTACCGTAAGCTTCCCTAATTTCCCTCCTGCAATATAATTGTTAAAATCATCCACAGTAAAGTCATAAAATTTTTGCGGGTACGCAGCTTGTTCCACATGGTCCACGACGGTCCATCCGCTGGCAAGATTATTCAATTGGTTTAATTTATCATGATATTTTTGTGGCAAAACAGATCGCAACGCTTCAACAAGCCTATGCAACTTATCCTCACCAATACCTATTCCCCACTTCGATTGATGAAGCCAAAAACTCTCATCACCTACACGTATTGCTTCCCTATGAATAGCTGTAGAATGCGTCTCTACTCCGGCTGCAGAAAGCAATGGTTCCAGCGCTTCAAACGGGATCGGTATACGACGATGTGTATTGGCCACTATGCGTTCTTTGAGCTGTATCAATCTGTAAGATTTAAGCGAATCGTGGACCCAATTATCAACCAATTCCACTAAAAGCGGCGTTTTCTTAGCATCGGCCATGTGCAAATCATAACCCAGCGTCCTGCTCTTGCCTAATGGTTGTTTTTCGGCAATAGACGGGTTAAATCCGAGAGCGCTCAAAAGCGATACCAATTGTTTCGCAAGCTTTTGACATATAGTATAAAACTCTATACGCCTTCTCTTTAGGCTTACATATCCGTCAGAATCTATAAGGCCGCCTAGAAAAGCACCTATTACCGAAAGAGGGGATTTCATCACCCAATCAGGCAAAACAAGGTTTCTCTTCAGGCCTGGTTCTGCATATGCTATTTTGGCAAATTCAGACACAAAATACTGATCGGTTGTGGTCAACATCCAAAGCCCTCTTCTATCTTGCTGAGGTTTTACAAAAACGCCGTGTTCAGCCAAAATATTCGCTGCAAAATTTATGCTTTCAGCTCTGCCATCGAAAAACCTAAGCCTTAAAGCTTTATAGTTATTTTTCTTGTTTAAAAACCATCCCAAGCTACCATCACCTAAAAAATAGCCCGTAAGCCAAGCCATGTGTTCATCGAGCTTTATGCCGTCTATTTCTTTATATTCCTTAAATGGCCACGAATCCATTGTAGTACAGTTGGGTGCGAAAAGAATATCTCCAGTTTTTATCTCATCTGCTCGACGCTCTACTGCACCGTCCTTTGTAAATACGATAAATGGATGCCAACTGCTGGTGGTTACCTGTGTGCCATCAGAACAATAAACCGTACACTGGTTTTCTTCCGGCACATCCCACTGCCAAATGTGGGTTATCTGCTTTGGCGCAAACCGACCGGTAGCAGGATCCATTGCAAATGTCCTGATACCTAACTCAGAAACATCCATTACCTTATAGTTGTTTCCCTCTTTCTCCTCTATCCCCAGAACACGGATCTTATCATAAAGGGTACTGATCTCCTCTACACCGCAAAAAGTTGTATATACGTTAGCATCGCTAGATATGCAGCCCCCGCCGCTTTTATGAATGAGCGCCGCATTTTTTACAGAATCAAAGATACCCTCCATAGAATCTTCTATGGGCAGGACGAAGCACGCCGAAAGCTGTCCCAATGGCCTGCCGGCATTCATAAGCGTAGGGGAATTCGGTAAAAACTCCAGTTCGGTCATAATATCGTAGAATTCTTGTTCAGTTTTGGATACGTCAACTTTGGGATCATATATAGAATCGGCTTGAGCCACATGATGGGCCACCCGCCTGAACATTTGCTCCGGCGTTTCAACGATGTTTCCTTGCTCATCTTTTGCTAAATAACGTTTCTCAAGTACTTTAATTGCATTATCAGTAAGTTTCAAATCATAACCCCCTGTTCGTTATGTCTATATATAGAAACTCGGTCATACTTCCCATACAATATATTGTATAATAATATGCCCTCGAGTTCAATAACTATTTTTTAAATTCGATTTTGCCCCATTTTTCTATACGACCGGTTACTACAAGCTTCTGTCCGATCTCCGGCTGTTCTATTATCCTATCGGCATCCTTTATAGTAAGCACAACCGTTCCTTGATAATCGCTGCCGTCTATCTCCAATATGTCCCCGTCATATACAACTACCAAAGTATCCTCACTACGCATCAGCACTCGTCTCTCTCCATTTATCATAGCATAGACACCGCCGGAGTATGTGCTTTGTGCATCTATGTGAAGCACCAAGTGCGCTTGTTGCTGCCATGCTATATTGTTGCTGTGCAACGATTGACCTTCTAATCTTGCCGCTCTGTTCAAGGGCATATGGTCTGAATAGAAAAATAAAAATGCCTGTGACACTACCATTAATATAAGCGTCATCATAAGCACAACGCTAAGCTTTCTTTCAAACTTCTCCATATTATTGATTATTCTCTTATACAACTGCTCGAACATCCTTTCAACAACTGGCGCCAGCCAGGTAACCGGTAGAAAAAGCTATTTGAAGATTATATCCTCCCGTCAAAGCATCCACATCGATGATCTCTCCGGCAAAATATAACCCTTTTACCAGCTTTGATTCCATAGTCTTGGGGTCTATCTCTCTAACATCCACGCCTCCGTGCGTTATAACGGCCTCTTTGAATGAACGTAGTCCTAATACGTGCATTTTCAACTCCTTTAACATTTCCGCCAAGTTACGTCTTTCTTCTTTGGTGATCTGATTAACGGGCTTATCTTGTTGTATATGGGATAGTTCCACTATAACAGGTATCAGTTTTTGGGGCAAAAGATCACCTAAGGAATTCTTAAATTGCTTATTATTATACTTTGAAAAATCCCTTCTTATGCGTTCATCCAGTTGTTGTAGCGTCAAAGCCGGTTTTAAATCTAGTACGATCTCTATATCAGTTACATTGTGGTCGAGCATGTATCGGCTTAGTGTCAAGACAAGCGGGCCAGAGATACCGAAATGCGTGAACAGCATCTCTCCCTGTTCTGCAAAAAATCGTTTGCCGCCAGCATAAGCAGATAATTTAACGTTTTTTAAGGATAATCCCTGCAGGCTTTTCACCCAATCCTCGACTATATCCAGAGGTACCAGCGATGGCATAAGCGGCTTGACGGTGTGGCCCAATCGTTCAGCCATAGTATAACCATCACCCGTAGAACCCGTAGTAGGATATGACAGACCACCTGTAGCCAGGATTACGCTACTCGCCTCAACCAACCTGCCATCATAAAGTCCAACCCCTCTTACAGCATTATTCTCCACCATTATATCCTTCACGCGTGTATTAAACCATACATCCGCACCGTTTTGCTCCACATATCTGTATAATCCCTTTATGACATCGCTGGACTTATCCGATGCCGGAAAGACCCTATTGCCGCGTTCTATTTTAGTAGGTATGCCCATATCGTCCAGCAGAGCTATCAAATCGTCGTTAAAAAATCGGCTCAAAGCCGAATATAAAAATCTTGGGTTAGTAGGTATGTTCCTCATATAACCGTTTAAATCCGATGCATTTGTAACATTGCACCGGCCTTTACCGGTTATATATATTTTCTTGCCCGGCTTTTCATTGCGTTCAATCAACAAAACGCGCTTACCGCGGCTGGCAGCGGTCCCTGCAGCCATCATGCCGGCAGCGCCTCCTCCAACCACTACCACATCATAGTTAGCGCAAATGACAGGTGTCGTTAAGCCATACAAGTACATTTCCCTTCTCTCTAAGCTCTACAGCGGTTATGCTGGCGTTATCCATCCTTATAGAATTAAAATGCCTTATATCCATGCCGAGCAATTCCAATGTCAGTACCTTTAATGTCAATCCATGACTTACTACGATTATATCTTTCCCGCATTTATTGGAAATTATAACCTCAATACAATAACGTATACGTCGCCTGAATGACTCTAAAGATTCGCCGCCGCTTATAATAACTCTGCTCGGATCAGTACGCCAAAGATTATAATCCTGAGGATAACGAGCACTAAGCATCTGCGACGTCAGCCCTTGCCAGCAACCCAGATTCATTTCGCGAAGCTCTGGCAAGAAATCAATAGGCGCATCTATTTTCTCCCCTATTATTTCTGCCGTCTCACGGGCCCGTTCGAGGTCACTGCAAAATATATGGGATATGTCGTATCCCTCAAACGCTTTGGCTACGGCACACGCTTGTTGCCTCCCTTTATCGCTCAACGGTATGTCGCATTGGCCCTGGGTTTTGCCTTCTAAATTCCACAGCGTTTGGCCGTGCCTTACCATATACCACCTACTCATCCTTCTCCTTACCCACATACACGTGGTATTGACTCCATATCTTCTCCAACTCGCCAAAATACATCGATACGTCGCCGCGCTTGCGCTGCCCTACGGCCACTATGAGCGCATTTATGAGGCTAAGCGGTGCTACCAGTGAATCCACAAACGAGGCCATATCACTGCGAGCCAATAATGTATAATCGGCCCACTTTGTCAACGGAGAAAGGTGGCTGTCGGTCATAGCCACCACTTTAGCCTTTCTTTCTTTGGCAAATTGAACAGCCTCTACCGTACGGCTGGAGTAACGTGGAAAGCTTATACCTATAAGCAAATCTTTATCCGATATCCAAATCATCTGCTCGAATACGTCGCTGACTCCTGATGTGACGACGCGTACATTGGGCAGTATAAAGCTTAGGTAATATCCCAGAAATTGTGCAAGAGGGGCTGAACTGCGCATTCCCAGAATATATATTGTATTAGCAGCAAATATGTTGTCTATAACGGAATTAAACGTATCCTCATCTATATCCTCTATAGTAGAGCGTATATTATTTATATCGGACTTTAAAACCGTTTTGAATAATACATTGGGATCATTGAAATCCGCCGACATCTCTATACGCTGCACAGTGGTCAATTTATTGCGTATAAGCTCTCTCAACGCTTTCTGCAACGCCGGGTAACCATCATAACCCAATAGATCAGCAAACCTCACCACCGTGGATTCGCTGACCCCCACCTGCTCCCCTATGCGCGAAGCTGTCATAAAGGCAGCTTTTTCGTAATGAGCCATTATGTATTCCGCTATAAGTTTTTGCCCTTTACTCATTGATTGATAATGTTCTTTTATCCGTACAAGTAAATCGTCGTTATCGCTCATTATATACTCTCCCATTATATACTTTCAGTTGACCGGCCATTGGCCTATTTGCCATCGTTTTAATTGGTTGATCATATCATATTTTGTCAGATCATAGTGTATAGGCGTTATGGAAACATATCCCTGTTCTATGGCTATTATATCGCTGGTCTCATCGTTTGCTTCTTCAATAAGCTCTCCGGTAAGCCAATAATATGGCCTGCCTCGAGGATCATAACGCTGTTCATAATTATTTTTATAACGCTTAACACCCATATGGGTGATACGAATGCCTTTTATCTCGTCTATAGGCATAGGCGGTATATTAACATTCAATAATATGTTAGAAGGCATATCGTGTTCTATAAGCGTACGACATATATCAGCCGCCAACACCGCCGCCGCACTATAGTCCAGATATTCATATGATGTAACCGACATGGCCACTGCCGGTATATTGAATATAGCACCTTCTATAGCCGCCGATACAGTACCGGAATAAATTACATCAGTACCAAGATTAGCCCCACGATTTATGCCTGAGAATACTACATCGGGTTTATCATCCATAAGTACATCTATACCAAGCTTGATACAGTCGGCTGGCGTGCCTTCTATGGCATAGGCTCGTACGCCGGCTATATCAAACGATACTTGTACCGCTCGCAAAGGATCACGCATGGTTATAGCGTGGCCTGCAGCACTGCGTTCCCTGTCTGGTGCAGCAACTGTAACATGCCCTATATCGGCCAGTGAAGCAGCTAATGCGCGAAGACCGCTGGCATGTATACCATCATCATTACTGACCAATATATTCAAATATAATTACCTCCATCATCTCTCTCATATGCTTATTATATTATATCCACTTATCTCATGCAAACACTATTGTCCAACACCTTCGATTCGCAATATGTGACTGAAACAAATTGTAAGTACGCAATCACTACGTGGCATAAGGCTTGACATATATGCTGAGCGGGCTTTTGAAGCGTAGGACCACAGCAATCTTTGATTGCGTAGTGGTCCAGCTTCACAGCCGTAGC
>JASGMM010000056.1 GCA_030156435.1 Clostridiales bacterium
TTTGCTGCTACTTTGCTCAATCAGGAATTTAAAGGCAGAGCTTTTGCCAGAGCAGTATTCTTTCTGCCCGTTATATTGACATCTGGCGTAATAGTAGCCATTGAAAACAGCGATATGTTACTGAATATGGCGAGGAGCAGTTTCGAAGAAGAAGCTACCACTGGTGCGGCTGCTTCTGTAGTGCAAGCTTTGGAATTAAGACGCTTGCTCATGCAAACGCGACTGGATCCGCGATTTATTGGTTATATAACCGGTGCTATAGATAATATATATCAGGTGGTAACGGCGTCGGGCGTTCAAATATTGGTATTTTTGGCCGGACTGCAAACCATATCTCCATCGCTTTATGAGGCAGCTATAGTAGAAGGTGCTACAGGATGGGAAAAATTCTGGAAGATTACATTTCCGATGATAAGCCCGCTTATCTTGGTTAATGTAGTTTATTCCATAATAGACTCATTTACAAGGCCTACCAATCAAGTGATGCAGATGATTATGGATGCGGCTTTTAGGCAATCATCATATGGTTACAGCTCGGCAATTGCATGGGTATACTTCATAGCTATAATGCTTATTTTAGGCATAGCCGTAGGTATAATATCCAGATGGGTATTCTATCAAGAATAACGATAGGGGGTTGAAGTATGAGCTCTATAGCGATGGAACAGCGGAATGTGACAATATCCAAAAAAGCCAAACGTAGTTATTTTTCCATGTATAGATTGCGTCAATTGATGTGGTCTATAGTAAGGACAATTTTAGTTATCGGCATATGCTTTGTTATATTATATCCGCTTATAGTAAAGTTTTCTGTATCAATAATGGAAGAGAGGGACCTTTATGATATAACAGTGCGGTATGTGCCGAAACATTTTACATTGAAGAACTATCAGACTGCATGGACATATATGAGATATCCGGAAGCATTTATGAACTCTGTAAAGTTATCTCTGTTAACCAGCTTGATGCAGCTGATATCGTGCACATTGGTAGGCTATGGTTTTGCAAGATTTAATTTTCCATTGAAGAATTTGCTTTTCGGATTGGTTATAGCCATACTGGTGGTACCACCGCAGACTATAATGATACCGCTGTTTTTGCATTTTAGGTTTTTCGACATATTTGGTATTATATCTGCTTTAACCGGTCATACGCTGAACCTTTTGGATAGTTACTGGCCATTTATATTATTATCTGCCACCGGCATGGGCCTAAAAAATGGCTTATATATATATATAATGCGCCAGCATTTTAGAGGAGCACCTAAAGATCTCGAAGAAGCGGCGTATATAGATGGAGCCGGTGCCTTTAAGACATTTTATAGAGTTATGTTGCCGGGAGCCATACCGATGATGGTTACGGTATTTCTATTTTCTTTCGTATGGCAATGGACAGATACCTTTTATTCGACGCTGTTTTTGCAGAAGTTATGGGTATTACCTACTGCCCTAAGCTCGCTGGTGCCCAATGTATCGCAAGCTTACTCATCGGCGCAACTGGGCATTATGGTGTATTTAAGCCCAGCCTATTCGTCTATGCTCAACAATACAGGCAGCATACTTGTTATAATACCGCTTATTATAATATATCTGTTCACTCAACGTTACTTTGTGGAGAGCATAGAACGTTCAGGGCTTACGGGTATGTGATTTATATGGATTCAAAGGAGGGGGTGATTGTATTGCTTGCATATATGAAACACTAGTTTAATGCTTATGCCAAGATAGTATAAAATTTTAAGGAGGAATTGCAAATGTTAAAGAAGATAGCGATGTTGCTGGTAGTTGTTATGTTAATGACGGGTGTAATGGCGGGCTGCGGAGAAAATGAGCAGCCGGCTGCTACTAATGATGAGCAGGAAACGCCAGATCAAACTGCTGAGAAACAGGAGTCCGAACCTCCGCAGTTGGATTTCGGCGGCAGGACCATACGTTATAGTGCTTGGTGGGATCTTACACCTCAACCTGGTTCTTCTGCAGGTGCTGACAGGCAGATAGCTCGCAGGACTGAGCTGGAGAAAAAATACAATTGCAAGGTAGAGTATGTGAATATACCTTGGGACCAGTATCTTCAGAAATTTATAACGGCAGCTATGGCTGGTGACTCTATAGGTGAGTTGGTTACGTTGGATAGTCGATGGTTTTACCCGACGGCTGTAACCAACGGGTACCTTTATGACCTCAATGAATTCGCGGATAAAGGTATTTTCGATTTTACTGAGGAAAAATGGAATAAAGATACTCTCAAATGGGCTAATTTTGATGGGAAACTCTATGGTTACAATATAGGCAAAACATACCCTCGCGAGCTATTATTCTGGAATAAAACGCTGTTTGAGAGAGAAGGTCTGCCTAACCTCTATGATCTGTTTTTCAACTATCAGTGGACATGGGATAAAATGCTGGAGATTGCTAAAAAAGCCACAAAAGATACAGATGGCGACGGTAAGATAGATCAATGGGGGTTGTCCGGTATAGATCTGGGATTTGGTTTTGTATTTTCCAATAATGCTGAAAGTGTGGATGTAACAGACCCATATCATCCGAAATTTGCGCTTAATTCTCCTAACGCGTTGGAAGGGCTACAGGCATGGCAGGATTTCACACAGAAGCATAAGGTGGTAGAGCTAAATCCTGAGGGCGCGGCATGGGATTACCCGAGGCAGAGTTTCTCTGACGGTAATGTAGCTATGCTTTATACACAATGGTATATGGTGGACGATATAAAGAAGAATATGAAGGATGAATATGGTGTAGTATTGTTCCCCATGGGACCTAAAGCTGATGAATATGTATCCCGAAGTGTAAATAATGTCAATACCATACCATCGACAGTGAAAAACGCTGATCAAGTGGCCATATTCGAGAATGAAATGACAGAGCCGTATCCAGATGAAGCTCCGGATGAATGGAAGGATTATTATATTGAAAGATTATATGATGAACAATCGGTCCAGGTTATAGAAATGCTCATAGACAAAGGGTTGAGCAAAACCGAGTGGTTTTTTTCTTTCGATGACGTTGTGCAGCTATCCTATACCTTCATGTCAGAGATACAAAACGGCAGTAAGACACCCCAAGTAGCTATAAGCGAAATAGCGCAGCAGGCACAGACATTGATGGATAATGCGCTGAAGAAGAAACCGGAAGAGCTCATAAAGACCGACGAAACAGCACAATAATGCGGCAGAGGTCTCTTGCTTGCATGCAGGAGACCTCACAACCTAGTAGAGGTGGAAAAGATGAAAAAGTTTGCCGTGCGAGTCATATGCCTCTTTATGATGATTATATTGCTTTTTGTTTATGGCTGTGGCCTTGATAATAGTGAATATTTAAGAGATAATAATAGTAATCAGTCTGAAGAAGGGGGCTCAAGTATGGATAATGCAACAAATAATAGAGATATATCTGATATAGATGGTGCAGCTGTCGAAGGACAATATGACCCGGATTTTGGACTGTTTTTTGAGGCCGAGGATGCTGCGGTTACAACCGGTAAAGTGCGAATTGAGAATACTCACCTAGGATTTTCTGGTAAGGGTTATCTGGTCGGCATAGAAGGCGAGGAGGATACTGTTACTTTTTATGTTACTATACCTGAAAGCGGATTTTACGATTTAAACTTCATCAGTTCAAGCTATGATGGATACAAAGAAAATAACGTATATGTAAATGGAGAATTTGTAGGAGTGGCAAAGGTTGAAGGAACTGATTTTCAAGATTCTATTTTAAAGAGAGTTTATTTAAAAGCGGGTAAAAACGAGATAAAAATGACTAAGAGTTGGGGGTGGATTCGATTGGATGCATTAAAAGTTACAGCTTCTTCTTCAAATGAAGAAGATATTTATAAGGTATCTGCAAAGTTAGTTGATCCTGAAGCTACTGACAGGGTTAAAAGGCTGATGCAATATTTGTGTGATATGTATGGTAAATACATAATTTCAGGTCAGTATTCCGATGGAGGAATAAACGGCCCTGAATTTAAAGCAATATATAACGCAACGGGGAAATATCCCGCTATACTTGGGCTCGATTTTATAGATTATACGCCTTCAAGAATAACATACGGTACAACAAGTAAAGCTGTTGAATATGCAATTGAGTTTGATAAGTTGGGAGGTATTGTGACGTTTTGTTGGCACTGGAATGCTCCTGAACCTTATCTGTACAATACTTCAGAAAATCCATGGTGGAGCGGATTCTATACCAAAGCTACCAATATTAATTTAAAGGCTATTATGAACGGTGAAGATCCACAAGGCTATGAGCTTCTATTGAGGGACATTGATGAGATTGCTAAATGTTTAAAACGGCTGCAGGAAGCTGACGTGCCTGTTTTATGGCGCCCTCTGCATGAAGCCAGTGGCGGCTGGTTTTGGTGGGGAGCATCTGGGGCAGAGGCATACATCAAGCTATACCGACTGCTTTTTGACAGGCTTACAAAAGTTCACTGTATTCATAATTTGATTTGGGTGTGGAATGGACAGCATCCGAACTGGTATCCAGGAGATGAATATGTTGATATCATAGGGATAGATATCTATCCGGGTGAAAGGATATACAGCCCTCATACCTCTAAATTCTTTGAGATGGCCGAATGGCCTGTGGGTAGGAGGATAATTGCTTTGACTGAAAATGGATGCCTCTTTGACACTGATTTGGCGTTTAGGGATAATGCAGTATGGTCTTATTTTGGTACTTGGAGTGGGGATTTTGTATCATTAAACAAAACCGATACCTTGTCTGAGAAATATACTGAAAAATATATGTTTGGGAAAGTGTATAATCATGAAAAAGTTATTACGCTGGATGAGTTGCCTGATTTAAGAAATTATGGCAAATAATCTATTAATCAGGTTTCTACATTTAAAGCATTACAAGTCATTAGTATATTAATACTTTTGACACTACGTAAGCTATGCGAGGGAGATAAATGAAACGAACAATTGTTGTATGTGTATTGATAGCGTTGCTTGTTCTGACAACAAGTTGTGATAGAATTCAAAAAGAGGGGAAGGTATTTGGCATGAAAAGAGGCATAAACATCGGTAATGCTCTTGAGGCCCCTAATGAAGGAGAATGGGGCGTTACTGTAAAAGATGAATACTTTAAAATAATAAAAGATACTGGATTTGATACGGTAAGAATACCTATAAAATGGTCGGCGCATGCTATGCCTGATCTGCCATATACTATAGACAAGGATTTTTTCGACAGGATAGATCATATAGTGGGTCAAGCGCTTGAACAGAAACTTTACACCATAATAAATATACATCATTTCGATGAGCTTATTAAGGAACCGGAAGCTCAAAAAGAGCGTTTTTTAAGCATTTGGCAGCAGATAGCCGAACATTACAGGGATTATCCGGATAAGCTTTATTTCGAAATTTTAAACGAGCCTAACGGTGCTCTGGATCAATACTGGAACGATTATCTGGCTGAAGCGATAGAGGTGATAAGAAAGAGCAATCCCGATAGAGTACTGATAGCAGGTCCGGGTAATTGGAACAATATATCAGCATTAGAAAATTTCAGGCTTCCAGAAGACGATAAAAATATTATAGTTACGTTCCATTATTATAATCCGTTTTGGTTTACACACCAAGGAGCAGAATGGGCAAATCCATCGCCGCCGACTGGAAAGAAGTGGGACGGAACTGATAGCCAAAAGCAATTTATAGAGGATGAGATACTTAAGGCAGTTAACTGGGCGAAGGAGCGCGACAGGCAGCTTTTTATGGGCGAATTTGGAGCATACAGCAAAGCTGATATAGAGTCAAGGGTAAGATGGACGTCTTTTGTGGCCCGAACGGCAGAAAAATATAATATAGCATGGGCATACTGGGAATTTTGTTCGGGTTTCGGCGCTTATGACCCTATCTCGGGCCAATGGAGAGAGCCTTTACTGCATGCGTTAATACCGCCTGAATGAAGGTGTTGGGCATGCGGAGGGGAAAGTGTAGCGCAATCGTTGCTGCCATTATATCTATTGCGCTTATAATGACAGCATGCGATAATAATGGTGAAGTTAAGCCTTCAAATGAAGGCGAAATCAACAGAGTTAACCCTATAGAGGAGAGTAATGTTAAAATGATAGCTGTAAATCAGGTGGGCTATAGTATAAAGGATCCTAAAATAGCAGTTTTTATCGGAAAGGCTGAAAGCTTTTATGTGATAAATAAAGCCACCGGGGAATCGATGTTTACAGGAAAAATTGGGGGATATAAAACCGATGTTTCTTCCGGAGACGAGGTAGGATATGGCGACTTTTCGCAACTGCAACAGCCGGGGACATACTATATTTCTGTCCAGGGGAAGTTTAGGTCATCGGATTTTATAATAGCAGAAAGGCCCTATAAAGACGTTAAAAATGCTATGCTCAAAGCTTTTTATTATCAAAGGTGCGGTATAGCGCTTGAAGAAGAATATGCCGGTATTTGGCAACATGATATCTGCCATGCCGATGACGGCTATTTATATGATAAGCAAGGCGTTAATGTAGACACGACGGGTGGCTGGCATGATGCAGGTGACTATGGCAAGTACGTGGTACCGGCTGCTAAAGCCGTTGCCGATCTTATGTGGGCATATGAGATTTGTCCGGAATCCTTTAGCGAACAAATCAATATTCCCGAGAGCGGCAATGGTGTGCCGGATGCATTAAATGAAGTAAGATATGAATTGGAATGGATGCTAAAAATGCAGGATACCAGTACCGGGGGCGTATACCATAAAGTGGCCACTCTGAATTTCCCGGGATTCATAATGCCAGAGGCTGATAAAGATAAGAGATATATAAATTCTATTTCAGCAACGGCGACAGCCGATTTTGCGGCTGCTATGGCTATGGGGCACAGGGTCTACAAAGATATCGATGAGAGCTTTGCTGACGTGATGCTGGAGGCATCACAGAAGGCGTGGCAATGGCTCGATGCTAATCCTGATGTGCCGGGCTTTAAAAATCCTCAAGGCGTTAATTCCGGCGAATATGGCGATTCCAATGACCGCGATGAAAGATTCTGGGCCGCGGTGGAATTATATAGATCTACTGGTCAGCAAAAGTATCATGATTATATAGAGGCAAACTACGAGGACGCATCGTTCTCCAAAACGAGCTTTGGATGGTCTGCAGTAGGGGGATATGGGACCGTTTCTTACCTTACGATGGACAAAGATAAAACCAATCCTAATATTTATGATTATTTAACAGCACAATTTATGGCAGAAGCAAATAGGTTAGTTGGTATATGGTCAAACGATGGTTATAAGGTAGCACTTGGGCCGAATGACTACTACTGGGGCAGTAACGGCGAAGTCATGAATAGGGCTATGTGCCTTATATTTGCTAATAATGTGGAGCCTAATAACAAATACATAGAAGCCGCCCGCGATCAGTTAAGCTATATACTTGGACGCAATGCTTTGGGCCAGTGCTATCTTACAGGATTTGGTGCCAAACCTATAATGCATCCCCATCATAGGCCATCAGAAGCCGATGGAATAGAGCAGCCGGTGCCAGGAATGCTGTCAGGGGGGCCTAACAGCGGAAGACAAGATCCTACTGCCGAGAAAGAGATACCAGCCGGTACGCCTCCGGCAAAGTGTTTTGTCGATAATGTAGGCAGTTATTCCACCAATGAGATAGCTATATATTGGAATTCGCCTGCGGTTTTTGTAGCGGCATATTTCGATAGGCAGGTCTCTAACTAGTATGTCGGAAATTAGTACTGTGATATAGCGGGTGGGGTGAAATTCCTGATTTCAGGAGTAGAGAAATGAGAAAGTGTATTATATTAGTTTGTACAATGCTTGTTATTTTTATTGCAGCTTGTGGCCGAGCGCAACCAGCAATAGATAAACAAAGCGAAACAGCAAATGAACAGAAGGAGGATGAAACCATGACTAATGAAATACCGTCATTAAAAGAGGTGTATAGAGATTATTTCTATATAGGTGCGGCAGTAAGCGTTGATGCTATTTCTAAAAGCCCCGATAAGGAGCTTATAGCTAAGCAGTTTAACATAATTACGCCGGAAAACGCCATGAAATTTGAGCCGATACATCCCCAAGACGGCGTATATAATTTTGAACCGGCTGATAAAATCGTTGAATTTGCTCGGCAAAACGGTATGAAAGTTGTCGGACATACGCTCATATGGCATAACCAGACGCCAGATTGGGTGTTTAAAGATGCAGATGGCAATTTGGTCAACCGCGATGTTCTTTTAAAGAGAATGGAAGAACATATAAAAACGGTAGTGGGGCATTATAAGGGCAAAGTATACGGCTGGGATGTGGTGAATGAAGCCATAGACGATTCTGCCCCGTATGGGTTGAGAGATAGCATGTGGAAAAAAATTATAGGTGACGATTATATAGAATGGGCTTTCAAGTTTGCTCATGAGGCCGATCCGGACGCCGAGCTGTACTATAACGATTATAATACCGAGACCCCGGGCAAGAGAGAGGCAATATACAATCTTGTAAAAGGCCTCAAAGAAAAAGGTATCCGCATAGATGCTGTTGGTATGCAGTCCCATATAAATATATATTATCCTTCTGTACAGGAAATAGAAGAATCCATAAAAAAATTCTCTTCGCTGGGTGTAAAGGTAAATATAAGCGAGCTCGATATGGATCTATACAAATGGGATGATAAAGAAGACAGGTATAAAGACGGTGTCCCTGACGATATATTAAAACTGCAGGCTGGTAGATATGGAGAGATATTTGCTTTGTACAGAAACTATAAGGATGTTATAGGACGGGTCACATTCTGGGGCTATTATGATGGCGGTTCATGGCTGAACGATTTTCCGGTAAAAGGCAGGACTAATTATCCGTTGCTTTTCGATAGAGAATTTATGCCTAAACCGGCTTTTTGGAGCGTGGCAAAATTCGCGCAATAAGTCTTTCAACTGTATCGAGTAAGAGTTAATCTAACCCTTACTCGATTTTTTATGATAAAATAATATAAGTAAAATAATTCCGAGTTGCTAGGAGTGCATAACGTGAAAGCTGATATTGATTATATAATACCGGACATATCATATATGGTGTATAGAAAGTGTACGCCGGAATGGCATCTGGCCACGCGGAGCCTGGATTTTTATAATCTGATGATACTTACCGAGGGCCAGTGCGTGTTTGCGTGGAAAGACGGCTCCGCTAAGCTGACAAAGGGATATGGCGTGCTCATACCACCCGGTACTATGCATTCTGCTGTTACTGATCCAGATGACCTTATGCACTGTTATGCATTTAACTTCCGTTATCACTGCGCTTGTATAGAAAATGATGAGGTTATAATATATGATTATAGAGATGTACCGCTTCCTTTGGACATGGTATTTAAGGTAACCAATCTCGACAGAATTGTAAATATACTACGTGAATTCAATGACATATGGCTTCATCAAAGGCAGGGCTATAAGATCAAGGCAAATGGCTTGTTCAATGTGGTAATTGGTGAACTTATGGGGCAGCATAGGCTTAAAGGGATAGCTCCGGCCCACATAAAGCGTATAGAAAATGCTGTGGATTATATAAATAAGCATTATGACATGCCCATAACAATAGCCGATTTAGCGGAATGCGCGGGTTTAAGTCCTACCTATTTCGAAGCCGAATTCAAGCGTATCATGGGCTGTACACCGATAGAGTACGTAAATAATTTGAGAATAGACCGTTCTATAGAATTACTTTTGGCAGGGAACCATACCATTGGTGAAATAGCGGAAAAAGTGGGCTTTAGCGATATATTTTATTTCAGCCGCGTATTTAAAAATAAAAAAGGCGTGAGCCCGACCAATTATATAAAGTCATCATAATATAATACAAAAAGAAGTGGTTTTGTCTATAGAAACATGTTATAAAATGTTGTATTATGAAGCCATAATTGAGTATGGGAGGTTGGTATAATGACCAGCAGGGAAATAATAAAACGCGTGCTTGAATTCAAAAATCCGGAAAGGATAGGATATGATTTTTCACCGCCACATCCCAGCGATATGGTTTGGGGAGGAGTAAATACGGGAAAGGCCACTAAATGGGGCAAGGATCCCGAGATATTGAAGCTTGTACCCGACTTTAACGGCGAGGTATATATGGATGAATACGGCAATATATGGGGACGTTTGGAGAGCATCACTAAAGGAGAGGTTATACGCGGCGCTTTAGAGGATGGATGGGAAGGCCTGGATAATTATCAACTGCCCGATTATTCGCCGTTGGAACTTTATCAGCCTGCTAAAAGACGTTTTGAAGAGCAGGCGGATAAATACAGATTAGGGGGATTACCCGGTTTTCCGTTTGCTATAATGCGATATATAAGGCGCATGGAGAATTTCTTGATGGATGTATTATTATACAAAGAAGAAGTATTGCGCCTGAATGATATGGTAGTGAATATGCTGTTAAAAGTCATAGATAACTATGCTGCTATAGGAGCCGATGGAGTGACATTTGCGGAAGATTGGGGTACGCAAGATCGACTTCTTATAAGCCCTAAGACGTGGCGCGAGCTGTTCAAGCCATCGTTTAAGGTTCTTGTGGACAGGGCGCATGTGCGTGGCATGCACGTTTTGATGCATTCATGCGGTTATATATATGATATCATACCTGATCTCATAGAAGTCGGCATCGATGCGCTTCAGCTCGACCAACCTGAGTTAATGGGCGTTGAGCGCTTGGGAGAGAATTTCGGCGGCAAGGTTACATTCTGGTCGCCTGTGGATATACAAAAAATCATGCAGACCGGTAATGAACAACTGATCAAAGAAGAGGCTGAGAAAATGATATATTACTTCGGCCGATATGGCGGCGGCTTTATAGCTAAAGATTATCCGCAGTGGGATGCTATAGGCGTTAAGGAAGAATGGGCACAGTGGGCCAGAGATGCTTTTATGAACGCTTGACTTAAGCTAATAAAAAATTTTTCGTTAATGCTTGACTTTGCTTATCAAAGGGTTATAATAATAACATAGATGGTTGTAATACAAGCAGACAACATACAGCATATAAATAATTAAGTAAAGAGGTGGTTGGAAATATGTCAATAGGGGAAAACTTAGAGAAACTATTTTCACTTGAGGGCAAGATAATTCTTTTAACAGGAGCTGCCGGAGGGATTGGCAGTGCATTGGCCAAAGGATTGGCTGATGCGGGCGGCGACATGGTGTTATGCGATATTGCCGAGGAAAGGTTATCCGAGGTAGAAAATGATATAAAATCGAAAGGCAATAAGGCGAAAAGTTATAAACTAGATTTACTAAATATGGATTCTATTAAAGATTGCGTGAGAGCTGTTATAAAAGATTATGGTAAAATCGATGTACTTATCAATTGCGCAGGCATAAACAAAAGAGAAGGCTTTCTGGATGTGGATGAAGCTACATATGACAGAATTATGAATATTAATCTGAAAGGGCTTTTCTTCCTTACACAAGAGGTTGTAAAGCATATGATAAAAAAACACAGCGGAAACATAATAAACATATCTTCACATAATGCCGTAGGTATGCTGGGTGGATGCAGCGTATATGGTGCCAGCAAAAGCGGAGTGGCTGCTTTGACGCGCTCTATGGCCATTGAGTGGGCAAAGCACGGTATCAGGGCTAACGCAATTGCGCCGGGCCATATCCTGACACCTCTTACCACCGAAACATGGGAACATCCCGAGCGCAGCAGGTACTTAAAAGAACGGATTTCCATGGAAAGGCCGGGTAATCCCGAGGAGCTTATTGGCGTAGCCGTAATGCTAGCTTCCGATGCATCCAGCTATATGACCGGCACGATGATACATGTGGATGGCGGATGCCTGGCAGGTGGATCACCATGGCCATACAATACAAAATATTGACATAAGATGAAACAGAGGTTTTTATATGGGAATTCAGCCGATTAAAAAGTCAAACGTGAGCGAGCAGGTTTATGAACAATTAAAGAGGCAATTATTGAACGGCGAATGGAAACAAGGGGATAAAATTCCTTCGGAGAATGAATTGGCGGAGGCTTTTAATGTCAGCCGTGTAACGGTACGTCATGCCATACAAAAGTTAACGGCGTTGGGATTAATAGAAACAAGGGTTGGAGAGGGTTCTTTTGTGAAAGAAGTAAAGCCCGGCGTGTATATGAACGCTATAATTCCATTGGCTTACCTTGGCGAAAATTCGACGCTGGAAGTACTGGAATTCAGGTACGTGATTGAATCCGAATCTGTAGGCCTTGCAGCTGAGCGAGCAACGCAAGAGGATATTGCAGAATTAAAGGAAATATTAAAGGACATGGAAGACGTTAAAGAAGATACTAAACTCTTTGCGGAAGCCGACCTGCGTTTTCATTTTAAAATAGCTCAGATTACAAGGAATTCCCTAATAATTGAGACATATAATATTTTAAATGATATTTTAGAAACAGCTATGACTGATATTGTAAAAAGATTAGGCTTTAAGTTAGGTATTTATTATCATACAAAACTGCTTGAAGCTATAGAGCATCATGATAGTGAGCAGGCCAAGAAGGTTATGAAAGAGCATGTTAATAAGACCATTGAGAATTATAGGCAGGGAAGGCTTGTTGAGTAATGGATAAAATAATCATGAGAAGGAGGGGGTTGTTACAATCGAACATGTATGACAACTAACAACAGTTAACCACATGATATTTGTAATCTATTTAAGCAAACAGATTGGAGAGGAGCCGGAAGATGAAAGCGTTAATGTATTATGGGCCTAATGATTTGCGTGTGACAGAAGTATCGGAGCCTGTGCCATTAAAAAATGAGGCTTTGATAAAGGTAAGAGCTTGTGGTATTTGTGGCAGTGACGTGCATGGATATTTGGGCATAACGGGCAGAAGGATAGCGCCGATGGTGATGGGGCATGAATTTTCAGGCGAAATCGTGCGTTTTGGAGAAGGCACTGTATGTGATTATAAAATTGGCGATAGAGTAACAGTACAGCCGGTCGACTTTTGCGGTGAATGTGAGAATTGTAAAAGCGGCTATACAAATGTATGCTTGAATAAAAGGTTTTTTGGCGTTATGGATGTCAACGGTGCTTTTGAAGAGTATCTGGCTGTACCAGTGAAGCTTCTATATAAACTGCCGGATAACATCAGCTTTGATGAAGGAGCGTTAATAGAGCCGTTGGCTGTTGCATACTGTGGCGTAAAGAAAGCAGGGGACATTACCGGCAAAAATGTGCTGATTGTGGGTGGCGGAACTATCGGACAAATGGTATTGAGTGTCGTTAAGGCAAGGAATGCGAAGAACATCATCGTTTCTGATCTAAGTGAATTTAGGTTAAATATGGCAAAAAAGCTCGGGGCCACGCATGTAATCAATCCTAAAGATAAAAACATAGATGAGTTCCAAAGAGACATTCAAAATATCCTGGATGGTAAACTTGTGGATGTGGCCTTTGAAGCGGTTGGAATAGGCCCCACTGTAACACAGGCCCTGAGTAGCCTTAGAACGCAGGGGACGTGTATATGGGTAGGCAATAGCGCAAAGATGATAGAACTCAATATGCAGTATGTAGTGACGAAAGAACTTAAAATATTTGGCACTTACATTTATACCCATGAGGAATTTGGTGAAACTATTGATTTTCTTTCTGAAGCAAACTTAAATTTGAATACACTTATCTCAAAAGAAATTGTTTTAGAACAGGCGCCGACAATGTTTGCAGAATTAGTTAAGACAACAGATAAATATCTAAAGGTAGTCGTAAAGTTTGAATAAAAATGAATGGAGGATATTCTCGTGGATAAGCAGGAATTGATAAAAAAATTAGAGGAGCAGGCCAGGGTTTTAAGAAGAGATATTGTTGAGATTGTTGGTGTGGGCTTGCCAGGCCATATAGGCGGTTCATGTTCTTCTGCGGATATTGTGACCGCTTTATACTTCTATAAAATGCATTTAGATCCCAAAAATCCAAAGAAAGTGGACCGTGACAGATTTTTATTTAGCAAAGGTCACGCAACTATAGTGCAATATGCGGCATTGGCCGAACTCGGCTACTTTGACAGAAGCGAATTAAAGAAATGTAAATCATTAGGCTCTATATTGCAAGGGCATCCCGATTACAGAAAAACTCCCGGCGTCGAAGCTAATACCGGTTCACTTGGACAGGGGTTATCCATTGGCCTTGGCATGGCATTAGGCCTCAAGCTGGACAATATCGATAGGAAGGTTTATGTAATTATAGGCGACGGCGAAATTGCCGAAGGTCAGATTTGGGAAGCTGCTATGGCAGCCTCTAATTTTAAGGCAGATAACCTCGTAGCTATATTGGACAATAATGAGCTTCAGGCTACTGGCCCTATAGCCGAAAGGTTCAACACCAATCCATTAGTTCCCAAATGGGAAAGTTTTGGTTGGAATGTGATTGAGATAAATGGCCATGATATGGGTCAGATAATCGATGCACTGGATGAGGCTGATAATGTTAAAGGCAAGCCTACTATTATCGTTGCCCATACTATAAAGGGCAAGGGTATCAGTTTCGCTGAAAATGCGGTAGAATACCATAATGGTGCCTTAACACAGGAGGCATATGAGAAAGCATTAGCGGAATTATCATGTTAAGGAAAGGATGATTTTATATGAGTTATACGAATCAAAGGATAGCTTATGGCAACGCACTTGTTCAACTAGGCAGGGAGAATAGAAATATTGTGGCATTGGAAGCGGATCTTGGGAAATCAACTATGTCCCATATGTTTCAGCAGGAGTTTCCCGATAGATACTTTGAGATGGGCATTGCGGAGCAGAATATGGCATCTACTGC
>JASGMM010000057.1 GCA_030156435.1 Clostridiales bacterium
ATCAGCTATTTTCAGGCATGTGCGTGGGGTAAAATGTTTTTTATTGCGCCTGCAAACGTGCTATTTATCTCTATCTCCGGACATCGCAATTAGCTCTTTAAAATCAAATATATTGACACATGTATATTTTGGTGTTATACTGTATATATTGAATATAAACAGTATAACATGAGTGAGGTGGTATATGTATATCCATCTATCGCAGGAAGATATAAGGCCGTTGTATCAGCAGATCGCAGATCAGATAAAAGTGCAGATAATGGATGGTACCATAGCGCCGGGGCAGGAACTTCCCTCCATACGCCAGCTCGCACAGCAGCTTTTGACCAGCGTTATAACGGTAAAACGCGCATACGATGATCTGGAACGAGATGGGTATATTTATACTCGGCAGGGTTTGGGAACATTTACCGCTCGCATATCGGCACCGCAATTAGACGATATGCGGCATAAGCAGGCCGAGGAGATATTGTCTGAAGCTGTGGGAAAATGCCGAGCGCTCGGCCTTAAGGGCGAAGAAATATTAGGACTGATAAAGGAGTTATTCAAGGAGGATAAGGGATGATAGTAGAAGCTAAAGGATTATGCAAGAAATATCAGAAGTTTGAGTTAAAAGATGTCGACATTGTATTGCCGGAAGGCTACATAATGGGGCTTATAGGTCCCAATGGAGCGGGTAAGACTACTACTATAAAACTGCTGATGAATATCGTAGCTCCAGATAAGGGTGATATAAAGCTATTCGGCATGCGCTGGAATGAAGAAAATGAGGTGCTGATAAAACAGCGTATAGGATATGTGGGCGAGGAGCAGCCGTTTTACGATGATATGAGCGTGAAATGGACCGCTGATCTTGTGAGCAAATTTTATCCGAGCTGGGACAATAAAACCTATACTGATCTTATAAAACAATTTGATATAGATGAAAATAAAAAAGTAGGCGATCTATCCAGAGGAAACCGCGTTAAATTTGCTTTAGCGCTGGCCATGGCGCATAAGCCTGACCTGCTCATATTGGATGAACCCACATCTGGTTTGGATCCGGTGATACGCCGCGATATACTTAAGCTTCTAGCCAAGTTCATAGAGGATGGAAAGCGTTCGATATTATTTTCTACGCATATAACCGAGGATTTGGATAAAGTGGCCGATTATATAGTATTGATAAACGATGGACAGGTGCTGGTATCCGCAGAAAAGGATGACCTTATAACCAAAATTAAAAAGATTCACATTAAAACTGCCGAGTTTAACAAACTGCCTGCCAATCTATTTATTGCCCATAAAAACATCGGCGATGAATGTATGGCGGTTACAGCCGATTTTGCGGAGTTCAGGAGGATGTATAAGGGTATTGCCGATAAGCAGCCTGAAGCTTATGGAATGGACCTCAGCGATATAATGCTGGCTTATGTGAAAGGGGAGATATATTGATGTTGGCACTGGTGTATAAAGACCTATATCAGGTTCGTAAATCGATAATGCAGATTTTAGCTATATGGGGCTTTTTTATGATAATAGCTGTGATAAGCAGCGTGAATGGGAAGCAATTTTATACGGGTAGTTTCGTATATGTTTATGGTTTTATTACTACCTATTCGATTATGGAACGCATTTTATACAATGAAGATAGATACAAGGGTATTTACTTTATGAAAATATTACCGCTGAAAAAGTCCATGATTGTGGGAAATAAGTTTGTTACGGGTTTGACGCTTGTAATATTATCCTGTATAATTTCTTCTCTATTTTCCTTCCTGATATATGCGATTAGTCCCCAAATTCAATCTTTTCAAGATATTATAGCCAGCGTATCGGTGTTATTCGTCTTTAATTTAATATACTGCGGTGTATCTTTAGGACTGTTTTTTTCGGTCGGGTATGCAAAATCCAGGCAATATACAGTTATAATTGTAATGCTTTTTGCAATGTTGACCGCGCTTATACCTACTTTCATTGAGAAACCTGCAGTGGATGGTTTTCTAAAAAGCGTTTTAGGCTTATTGAACCAGCCATATACGCCGTTTATCTTTTTGCTGGTAGGCTCATTGATTTATGCTGCATGCTGGGCGGCATCATTGCGTGTGTTCAAGCGTAAATCTTATATCTCCTAAGTGAGAAAGATAATCATATGAAGCGTAGGGCCGCAGCAATCTGTGATTGCGTAGTGGTCCTATGCTTCATAGCCGTAGCGAGGCATATGTTTCAAGCCATAAGCAGACGCAGGCTCTATATAGTTGCAGATGCTATTCTTTAGCGGCCTTATCGGCAGCTGCCGCATTTTTAGTAGCAGCTTTACGATCCTGGGCCATTTCCTCTACTGTTTTTACTTTTAGTCTGGCTGCGCCGCGGTAATCCTTCGTTTTTATCAAATTGCCAGATGAGAGCCTTTGCTTGGCCTTATCTATAGCTTCTTTGTATTGTGGCAACCATTGTGCCTCTGCCACCAGCATTTCATCTACCAGTTGCCATACCTCGGGCGGATTGCATACAGCGCCTACCAAAGGGTCCATCAGCATAGCCTGGCGCAATAACATGTCATCGCCATGCACTGCTGCCTCTACAGCCATGCGCTGCACTGATATATTGGAGTTGCACATGGCCGCACATCCGAGCGGCAGATCGCCTATACGCGGTATATTTATGCCATTGTAATCTACGTAGCCCGGCACCTCCACTATTGCATCAGGGGGCAGATTGGTGATGGTATGGTGGTTTACCACATTAAAATGGCCGCGATAGGTGCGCCCGGTTTCCAGACCTTCTATTATATAAGAGCCGTGTTCTTTGCTGCGGTGAGATTGATCGTATACGAGCGGAGGCTCTTTTAACCAATTGGGAAAATCGGTCTCAAACCAGTTGCGCCCTTCCGTGCATACGCGTAGATATCCGCCGGTTTCGCCGTTGATCCAACTGCTTAAATCGATCCAATCTTTTATCTCGTCCGGTCTCTTGCGATACCATGGTACATACTCGCTTAAATGGCCGTTGGATTCAGTGCTGTAATATCCAAATCTGCGCAGTATATCGATGCGGACCTTCTCGGTCTTGCTATATACGGGATGTTTTTCGAACGCTTCCAGCAGCTTGCCTGTCATATCTTCCCCTTTATGTTTGACCTGTATGTACCAGGTCATGTGGTTTATGCCAGCACATATGATGTCGACCTCTTCGGGTTTCAGGCCTAGTACCTCGGCTATCTGTTGATGTCCGCCTTGGACACCGTGACACAAACCGATGGTTTTTACACCGCCATATTTGTTGCAAGCCCATGTTATCATGGCATTTGGATTGGCGTAATTGAGCAATAAGCAATCCGGTGCGCTGACCTCACATATGTCCTTGCAAAAATCCAATACGGCCTGTATGCCGCGCTGCCCGTACATGATGCCGCCGGCGCACAGGGTATCGCCTACGCACTGGTCTATACCGTATTTAAGCGGTATATCTATATCCATCTGAAAGGCTTCCAATCCGCCTATACGTACTACGTTGAACACATATTTGGCATCTTTTAACGCCTCGCGGCGATCCAGCGTGGCTGTAAGTGTAGCCTTGCATCCGTTCTCAGTTATATCCCTCTGGCATAACTGCGTTACCATATCGAGATTGCGCTGGTTTATGTCAGTAAAAGCGATTTGTGCATCGTTGAACTCCGGCACCGATAAAAGATCGCGCAGCAGCCCGCGCGTAAAGCCGATACTGCCGGCACCGATAAAAGCTGCCTTAAAAGCCATAAAAAATCTCTCCCTCCAATAATTTATCTTTGTTTCATTATATCAAAGGCACTATCGATGGATTTAAGATATAGCGTCCTTTTGGATAAATCAAAAGAAATAAATTGCGTCATGTGATATAATATCAATAGTAAGTGCTGAGGTGATTGATTATGGCAGCATCGATCCATGATCTATATAGCGAGTTATTGCATAATATAAAGGTTGCACCGAGTTTTGAAAATTATTATGATGTAGAATTTGTGCAGGGCTTTGATATGCCAATGCATCAACATAAAAGTATAGAACTCATGTATGTTAGCAAGGGTAAATGCACGGTGTCTATAATGGAACATAGCATGACGTTATCGGCGGGAGAATTCGTGCTGATAAACGGCGGCATACCTCATCGTCTGTACGTGGAGAGCGGTAGAAACTGCCGTGTGGCCAATATGGAATTTATATTTTGTCTAAGCAATGATGTACCGTGCTCTATAAGCGATCTATGGGCGTTATCCATGGAGATAAGAGGGTTATTGAACAGCGATAATGAATTTTTCCATTTAAGCGATTCCGAGACACTTTATGCGACTGTTCGGGATATCATTCGGGAATTGGAGTCCGATGATGCAAGTAAAAACCTTCTTTTAGCCCTTATGGTATTGGAACTCATGCTCAAAATATCGCGGATATATTGTGCCGGGCAAACGGCTGATCATAGCCCTGCTAACGTATATGTTAATAAAAGTTTGGATTATATGCGCAGGCATTATTCGGAAGATATTTCGATAGATGACATAGCCGCGGCTTTGAGTATAAGCACGAGATATTTTCAAAAAATATTTAAGCAGGCCATCGGCCATACTCCCATGGATCATCTCAACAAATTGCGCATAGATAAGGCCAAGCTATTGCTGCGAAAAACCGACATTCCTTTGGCCGATTTGTGCCTTATGGTAGGTATAAACAGCCGGCAATATTTCTCTTATTTATTTAAAAAATATACAGGGATTTCACCGAGTGAATTTCGTCAAAAATCCAATGTTTCAATGTCATCGGATTGGTTTTCTTGATATTCATCATTTTTTTATGCAGCTTGTACTATAGCTATATTTGGTATATAATAAATAGTATTTGATAATTATTATCGCCCATGTCAATTTTGTATAATAAGGAGTGATACTCGATAAAGCATAATATAGTCCGAGTTATAAGCAACGTACTTTTTATACTGGCTATGGCAGTTGCGGCATATGCGTTGATTTCGGTATATATGGCGTACCGAAATCTGCCGGCCGGCGTTTGCCCGGTGAATAATAATCGCGGTTGGCTGTATGCCGCCATGGTTCTGTCAGTGCTCTCGTTAATACTGTCGTTTTTCGAAGGGAAGAAAAAGTAGATACGGAGGAGAAAAAATCTTGAGGATAGTAGTTATAGGTTCTGTGGCAGCCGGTACATCGGCTGCAGCTAAAGCGAGGCGCAATGATGAAAGCGCTGAGATAGTCATATATGAGAAGGATAGAGATATATCGTATTCCGGATGCGGACTTCCCTATTACATAGGTGGGGTCGTCAAAGAACGCGCTAAACTTACGCCACGCGATGAGGAATTCTTCAAACAACGGTATAATATCGACGTATTTACCGGGCATTCGGTGACCGATATAGATACGGTATCTAAGAGGCTGAGCGTGGCCAATATGGCTACAGGAGAGCGGTTCGAGGATAGATACGACAAGCTGCTCATAGCTACTGGCGCACATCCTATCATGCCGCCCATACCCGGCATAGACAAGCCCAACGTATTTCCTTTGAGAAACGTGGCTCATGCCGATGCCATAAGCGAATTCATTCAAGAGAAGCAACCGAGGCGCGCCGTTATAATAGGCGGCGGTTTTATAGGGCTGGAGATGGCTGAAAATCTTGTTCACCGAGGCATAGCGGTGGATTTGGCCGATATGGCGCCACAGGTGATGACGCCGCTGGACCCTGATATGGCCATATATGTGCAGCAGTATCTCGAGCGAAACGGTGTAAAGCTGTATCTCGGCCATGCGGTAGAGGAGTTGCTCGGTAAGGATGAGGTTGATACTGTGCGCCTTGCCGGTGGCATTGAGATTGAAACCGATATGGTCATCATGGCCATAGGCATAAAGCCTGAGGTTGAGCTGGCCAAAAGAGCCGGCGTAGCCCTCGGCCCTACCGGCGCTATAGCAGTTGATACGCGCATGCGGACAAACGTACCGGATATATATGCTGCCGGAGATTGCGCTGAGGCATTTTCGGTGATAAACGGCAAACCCTTGTACCGTCCGCTTGGTTCCACCGCTAACAAGATGGGGCGCATAGCAGGCGATCAGATGACCGGTGGTGATCTCGAATTTCGCGGCATATTGGGTACCGGCATATTCAAGACATTTGATATGGCGGTGGCGCAAACGGGCTTATCCGAAAAAGAAGCCAAAGATCAGGGATACGACGTGGTAGTGTGCCATAATATAAAATACGATCATGCCGATTATTACCCGGACAGCGCGGAAATGGTTATAAAAGCGGTGGCCGATAAGGCGACGCATAAAATCCTGGGTGCCCAGATAGTGGGGCCTCGCGGTGTGGACAAGCGCATAGACGTTTTTGTGACGGCCATAACGTTTGGAGCAAAGGCTGAGGATTTATTCCATCTCGATCTGGCATATGCGCCTCCATTTTCTACTGCAAAAGATCCGGTTATGTATACCGGCATGATACTGGAGGGTATATTAAAACGCCAGCGCCCTCTTATGACGCCCGACCAACTGATACAGCGCCAGATGGCCGGGGAGCCTGTAACGGTCATAGATACAAGAGAGCCCGAAGTGTATGAGAAGGGGCATATCGAAGGCGCTGTAAATATACCGCTGGAGGACCTTCGTTGTGAGGCCGGTAAACTCGACAAGAATATGCCTGTTGTGACCTACTGCAACAGGGGCGTGACGGGCAATGCTGCGCAAAATCTATTGCTGCAGATGGGTTTTAAAGAGGTATATAATCTGTCAGGCGGATATAACAACTATAAGGTGCAGAGGAAGAGATTTTAGACGCTTTACGAGGGATTTCAACATAACGGCTTTTATTATAGATGACATCGGTGGTGGTCGCGGCATTCAGACGCCTTGAAGCTCGATATTCGGTTTATGATGTATAAAGAATTGTATAAATTGTACGAATTTAATCAACTTTAAGACTTTGGCCGAAAACTGGATTATACGTCAATTCGGTGGTATAATAAATACAAGTAAACCACTTGTATTTATTGAGAAAGGTTGATGTTCGATGGATTTTATAGAAGGCAAATGGTGCCGCGATATAGATGTAAGGGATTTTATACAACTGAATTATACGCCATATGAAGGCGATGAATCATTTCTGGCCGATCCTACGGCCGCTACGCAAAGGCTCTGGGATGAGATAAGTGAGCTGTTAAAAAAAGAAACTGAGAAGGGCGGTGTATTGGACATAGATACTAAGACAGTATCGACCATCACATCGCATAAGCCCGGTTATATAGATAAGGATTTGGAGAAAATAGTGGGGCTTCAGACCGACCAGCCGCTGAAACGGGCTATAATGCCGTTCGGTGGTATACGCATGGTAAAACAGGCATGCGAGGCTTACGGTTACGAATTGGATCCCGAGGTGGAAAGGATATTCACTCAATATAGAAAGACTCATAATCAAGGTGTGTATGACGCCTATACCACAGAGATGAGAAAGGCGCGTCATGCCGGCGTCATAACCGGTTTGCCCGATGCTTACGGCCGTGGCCGCATTATAGGCGACTACAGGCGCATAGCGCTCTATGGTGTGGACAGGCTCATAGAAGACAAGAAACAACAGCTTATACAACTTGAAGTAAACGATATAAACCAGGAGGTTATACGTGACCGGGAGGAGATAAACGATCAAATCCGAGCGTTGAATGAGCTGAAGGAGATGGCTGCATCGTATGGGTTTGACATATCTGGTCCGGCTCAGGATGCGCGCCAGGCCGTGCAGTGGCTGTATTTCGGGTACCTCGCTGCCATAAAAGAACAAAACGGTGCCGCTATGAGCCTTGGCCGCGTATCGACCTTTTTGGATATATACATCGACCATGATGTAAAAGCGGGTATTTTAACTGAACGCGAGGCACAGGAATTAATAGATCACTTTGTGATGAAACTGCGTATAGTGAGGTTTTTGCGCACTCCTAGTTATAACGAGCTCTTCAGCGGCGATCCGGTATGGGTAACCGAGTCTATAGGCGGCATGGGTTTGGATGGCCGCACGCTGGTTACGAAGACGTCTTTCCGCATGCTGCATACGTTAGAAAATCTGGGGCCGGCGCCCGAGCCCAACCTTACCGTGCTGTGGTCTAACCGTCTGCCCGAGCCTTTTAAGCGCTATTGCGCAGGATTATCCATACACACAAGCGCTATACAATATGAAAACGATGATCTCATGCGCCAGTACTGGGGAGACGATTACGCTATAGCGTGCTGCGTATCGGCTATGCGTGTGGGTAAACAGATGCAGTTCTTCGGTGCCAGGGTTAATTTGGCCAAAGCGTTGCTGTACGCTATAAACGGCGGGCGCGACGAACTGTCCGGACAGCAGGTAGCGCCGCGCTTTGCACCTATAACATCCAAGTATCTCGATTACGACGAGGTGATGGAGCGTTTCGACACCATGCTGGATTGGCTGGCCAGGGTATATGTCGGTGCCTTGAACGTTATACATTATATGCACGATAAATACAGCTATGAAGCAATAGAGATGGCGCTGCATGATAAGGATATACTGCGGACTATGGCATTTGGCATAGCCGGCCTTTCGGTTGTGGCCGATTCGTTATCGGCTATAAAATATGCCAAAGTAAAGCCTATACGCAGCGACGACGGTATAGCGGTGGATTTCGAGATAAACGGTGAATTTCCGACGTTCGGCAATAATGACGATCGCGTGGACGACATAGCTGTGGATATAGTGCAACGGTTTATGGGCAAACTGCGCAAGCAAACCACATATCGCCATGCTATGCATACCCAGTCTATACTGACCATTACATCCAACGTGGTATACGGCCAAAAAACTGGTAATACGCCTGATGGCCGTAAAAAGGGAGAGCCTTTTGCTCCGGGAGCCAACCCGATGCATGGCCGTGATAAAAAAGGCGCGGTAGCCTCCATGAGCTCCGTCGCCAAGTTGCCGTATGAATATGCCCAAGACGGTATATCCTATACATTCTCCATAGTGCCCAAAGCGTTGGGCAAGGATGAGAAAGAGCGCGTGAGTAATCTCGTGGCACTACTTTCGGCGTACTTTGCGCAAAACGGTCATCATATAAACGTCAATGTCTTTGACCGAGAAACCCTTTTAGACGCCATGGACCATCCTGAGAAATATCCGCAGCTTACTATAAGGGTGTCCGGTTACGCAGTGAATTTCATCAAGTTGACGCGTGAGCAGCAGATCGATGTTATAAACCGTACATTCCATGAGGTAAAATAAAGTGAACGTAAAGGGAAGGGTCCACTCTATAGAAACCATGGGGACAGTGGACGGCCCTGGTATACGTTATGTGGTTTTTATGCAGGGCTGTCCGCTGCGCTGCAAATATTGCCATAATCGCGATACGTGGGATATGTCCCACGGTCGCATTATGAGCGTAGATGAACTGATGCAGGATATAAAAAAATACAAAAATTTTATGAAGTATTCTGGCGGAGGCGTCACTTTAACGGGTGGCGAGCCTACGCTGCAATGGCGATTTGTGGTCGAGCTATTTCGCAGGTGCAAGACAGAAGGCCTTCATACGGCTTTGGATACGTCTGGATTTGTAGATATAGAGAGAGCCGATACATTTTTACCGTATACCGATCTGGTGTTGCTGGATATAAAGGAGATTGATCCTGTAAGACACGCCGAGCTAACCGGGGTGTCCAACGATAAGACTCTGGCGTTCGCGCAACATCTGAGCGAGCTGCATATACCGACATGGATACGTTACGTGCTGGTACCTGGTTATACCGATGATCCGGATGATATACGCGCGCTAGGCCGATTTATATCTAGGCTTTCCAATGTGGAATTGGTGGAATTATTGCCGTATCATACTATGGGCGTATATAAGTGGGAACAGCTTTGTGTAGACTATCCGTTGAAGGACGTGCCCGTTCCCACCGATGAGCAGGCCGAAGCTGCCAGAAAGATATTGCGCGATTTTAATATTTCTGTACGGTAGTTATTGCGATAGGTTGACGATTGGTATATACGCCCTTTGCAGTCTAATGTTTCTTGTACTCCGGCACTCAACTTGATTGAGTGCCGGATGCTCGTTCCATTCGAGCAGGCTAACGAACACAATCCGCATCTGTGTTCAGCAGGCCTATCTCCGGTCTCCATGTCTTTGGCCAGACTGTTCTTATTTTCGCTTACAGGGCGTACAGCGAAACGTTCTAAGGCCTGATTCATACATATATTATGCTTCTACTATTTCTGCACGAGCCTAATCGTTATCGTCGTCTATGCGCAATAGTATCTGAACAATCACAACTATGCTGCGGGAGATTGACGATTTGTTTGTTTTTCCCCTCTTGTCAAAGTGCGTAATACATGTTACAATATCCTTTGTGAGTTGAAGCAAATGTCAGATAAAATCGATAGGCTTTATAAATTTATGTCTGAGGCCATAAAAGAGGCTGAACTTGCCGCGGCCAAAGGCGAAGTGCCGATAGGCGCCGTAGTGGTTAAAGGCGATGAGATTATAGGCAGAGGTCACAACCAGGTTGAAGGGCTGCATGATGCTACAGCCCATGCCGAGATGCTGGCTATCCACCAAGCTATGGCTGCTATAAATGATTGGCGTCTCGACGGTTGTGAGCTTTATACCACGCTTGAGCCATGTGCCATGTGCACCGGTGCCATGATGCTGTGTCGTATAGAGCAGCTTATATACGGTGCGCCTGATTTGAAATGGGGCTGTGCCGGCACGTTATACAACCTGCCGCGTGATAGGCGTTTCGACCGTAATATAGAGATCATAGCCGGCATTGGAGAACAACGTTGTGAAGAGATGCTGAAGAAGTTCTTTGAAAACCGGCGCAACGACAACTGAATAATCTGATAATTATCAAGTAGTCCTAAAATGGAGAGATGGCTGAGTGGACGAAGGCGCTCGACTGGAAATCGAGTGTGTGGGCTAAAACCTGCACCGAGGGTTCGAATCCCTCTCTCTCCGCCATAAATGCGGGATCAGACAAATACTGACCCCGTACGTATTTATGGAGAGATGGCCGAGTGGACGATGGCGCTCGCCTCGAAAGCGAGTGAGCGGGTTACCGCTCCGTGAGTTCGAATCTCACTCTCTCCGCCATTGGCCGTGCTAGATGGGGAGGTAGCGGTGCCCTGTAACCTGCAATCCGCTCTAGCAGGATCGAATTCCCATGCTTAGGCTTTATGCCTGTGAGGACTGGCCTGCACAAGTGGTGTAGATCATTGGGTCCTGCGCAACGAAACCTCATAAACCCCGCCAGGTCCGGAAGGAAGCAACGGTAAGTGAGCCCTTTCGTGTGCCGCGGGGCAGCCTGATGGGAGCTAACTATGCAGATGCCGCTCGGAGGCATAAGTCGAAGCTGGGTGCACGGCTTATTCTACATATACGGCCGTGCCACTGGCTGTTACCATAAGCATGGAACCGCCCTGACCTACCACTTCATAATCCAGATCAATACCTACTATTGCATTGGCGCCATAAGCCTCGGCTTGGCGCTGCATTTCACCGAGCGCTATATTGCGCGCTTTTATAAGTTCATTTTCATAAGCTGCTGACCGTCCGCCGAAAAAGTCGCTGAGCCCTGCCATGAAATCGCGGAATACATTGGCGCCGAGAATGGTTTCGCCGCTTACAATGCCCTTGTACTCCTTAATTCTCTTGCCCTCAACGCTTGGTGTCGTTGTAATTGTCATATGATACCTCCAAAAATATTTTATTATATCATATTTTACCATGTTGTATTGCTGTACGCAATAGAGGGAAATAACTTGGCGTAATGTTGTAATGACATTTATGGAGTGCTATAATTCTTAATAAAAGATATTATTACTTGCGAGGTATACTGACGGAGGATTTTGCATGATGGAATATGTACTTATTTTGTTCATAGGATGCGTAGCTGGTGTTGTAACTGGTCTGATAGGCGCCAGCGGCGTGATGGTTGTAGTCCCAGCTCTTGTTATACTTGGCTACGCTACTTCGGATGCTATAGGAGCGAGTCTATTTATAGATACTATAGCATCATTGGTAGTGGCATGGACATATTACCAAAACAAAAATCTCAATCTTAAACAGGGTATTTGGATAGCTATAGGTTCTGTAGGCGGCGCTCAAATAGGCAGCTTGATATCGCCTTTAATCCCCGATGTAGGCTTGAGCAGCGCTTTCAGCATATTTTTGGTGATTACGGCGGTGATATTTTGGTTCAAAGGGGCTAAAGGTGGGGCGCCGGATTTGAATAATAATGTTGCCACGCAACAATCGAGCATATTAAAACTTTTAAGATCCAATGTTATAATTTCCGGTTTACTGCTCGGAATTCTGGTAGGTATAATAAGCGGGTTGCTCGGAGCGGGCGGCGGGGTTATGATATTGCTTATATTGGTATTCGTTATGCAGTATAGCATGCATGAAGGCATAGGTACTTCTACGCTCATAATGGCATTTACCGCAGCGTCGGGAACTATAGGCCACGCTATTTCTTCCAATCTTCCATTAAAAGCTGCGATATATGGAGCAATAGGGACATTAATCGGAGGGCGTTTCGCTGCGAGGTTTGCCAACAAAGTTAACGAGAAAGTTTTAAGCAAGGTTGTGGGGGGCGTGTTCGGCGTGCTGGCGGTTATCATGCTAATAGCTCGATAGAACTGTCGGGTATAGAAATCGGTAGAACATTTTAAATGATTAAGTGGTGAGGAGGCTCATATATTGTACGGTAAATCGGTGCTTGTAACAGGCGCTTCATCGGGTATGGGCAAGGCATGCGCGGAGTATCTAAGGAATAAGGGTTACCATGTATACGGTGCTTCACGTCATAGTGACGGTAGCATTAAGGCCGACGATAGAAGCGGCGGTTTTATAAAAATGGTGCGTATGGACGTGCGCGATGATGAGATGGTGAAATCGGTTGTAGATTCTATGGCACAGGAAGAAGGCGGCATCGATATAGTCATAAATTGTGCGGGGTATGCTCTGGCCGGAGCTGTCGAAGATACAACGCCGCAAGAGGCGACAGATGAATTCGATACCAATTTCTTCGGCGTATTGCGCGTATGCAGGGCGGTGCTGCCATATATGAGAGCAAAAGGCAACGGCCTTATAATCAATATAGGGTCGGTGGCTGGCTTTATAGCCATACCATATCAATCCATGTATAGCGCCAGCAAATACGCTCTGGAAGCCTTATCCCAGGCTATGCGCATAGAGGTTAAACCGTTTGGGATAAAGGTTGCGCTCATAGAGCCGGGCGATGTGAGAACAGGTTTTACATCCGGTAGGGTGTGGACGGAAGCGTCTAAAGGAGCTACGCCCTATAAAGAACGATGCCAAAAAGCTGTAGAAGCCATGGAACGTTCAGAGATGAGCGGGCCAGGGCCGGAGATAGTTGTTAAAGCCATGGCTAAAATAATCGCGAGCAAAAACCCGCCTATAAGGACGGTAGTGGGTGCGGATTATAAGCTCATTGCATTTTTGAAGCGTCTGGTGCCAGACAGGCTTATAGAATATGTCGTAGCCAAAATGTATTCATAAATGGAGGATAAAACATGCCAGTACCGGTAGCCATAGAAAGATGCAGCGACTATGATAAAAACAAGGTAGAGGAAGCGTTGAACAAATGTTTGAACGCTTTAGGCGGTATAGAAGGATATGTAAGACCCGGGCAGAGGGTTTTCATAAAGATAAATCTTTTGATGAGAAAACGGCCTGAAGAGGCGGTTACAACTCACCCGGCCGTTGTAGAGGCGGTGGTCAGAGCGATCCAAAAGGCAGGTGGTATACCTGTGATAGGCGACAGCCCGGGCGGCATGTTCAACGAGCGGACGCTTAGAGGAATATACCGCACCTGCGGTATAGAACAAGTAGCGGAGAATACAGGCGCCGAGCTCAACTACGATGTGTCCGAAACAGAGATACCGAGTCCCGACGGCAAGATATTAAAACGTTTGTCCATAGTCAAAGCTATAGCCGACGCCGACGTGATAATCGACATAGGTAAGCTCAAGACGCACGGCATGGCAGTGTTCACAGGTGCCGTAAAAAATATGTTTGGTGTGGTACCAGGCATGAGGAAGGCTGAATATCATCTGAAAATGCCAGATCTCAATGATTTTGCCGATATGCTCATAGATATAAACATGGCCGTAAAACCGGCATTAGCTATAATAGATGGTATAGTGGGTATGGACGGCAATGGTCCGTCGGCTGGCAGGCCGCGCAGTATAGGCGTCATAGTGGCTAGCGCAAGCACATTTGCCGCCGATGTGGCGGCGGTTTCCATAGCTGGCATACCGCTGGACGTAATACCTACTGTGCGGCAGGCTAAAAAGCGTGGTTTGCCGGCAACTCTTGATGATATAAAGGTTTTAGGCACATCTGTGAACGATGTAAAAGTAAAAGATTTCGAGATGCCGCCGCGCCGCGGCGTGAGCTTTTTGGACGGCAAAGTACCGCGGTTTATGGTCGGTTTTTTGCGTAACATGACCATGGCCAGGCCGGTATTTGATTATGATGCGTGTAAAGGGTGCGGCGATTGTGCCGATAACTGCCCGCCCAGGGCTATAAAGATGGTGGATAAGCGCCCTCGTGTCGATTTAAATATATGCATAAGATGCTTTTGCTGTCAGGAGCTATGTCCTTATAAAGCTGTCGATATAAAGAAATCGTCAACTACCCTCGTCTAAAGACGGAGGCATGAAGCCTCGAAGTTGACCAGCCTCAGCCCTAGCGGGCTACGTTATTCCGGTCAAGATACCCCGGGATGCGAGAGCCAGTC
>JASGMM010000058.1 GCA_030156435.1 Clostridiales bacterium
GGAGGAAACAAGGTATGGCAAAGCAAAGATTTGAGAGAAGCAAGCCGCATGTAAATATAGGTACAATAGGGCACGTCGATCACGGCAAGACGACGTTGACAGCAGCGATAACGATGACGCTGGCACATTTTGGCCGGGCACAGGCTACCAAATACGATGAGATAGACAAAGCGCCCGAAGAAAAAGCCAGGGGCATCACAATAAACACGGCGCACGTGGAATACGAGACCGACAAGAGGCACTATGCGCACGTTGACTGCCCAGGGCACGCCGACTATGTCAAGAATATGATAACCGGCGCAGCGCAGATGGACGGAGCGATACTGGTGGTATCGGCAGCCGACGGTCCCATGCCGCAGACCAGGGAGCATATACTGCTGGCGCGCCAGGTAGGAGTGCCGTATATAGTGGTATTTTTAAATAAGACCGATATGGTAGACGATCCCGAATTGATAGATCTAGTAGAGATGGAAGTAAGGGATCTGTTAAATGAATACGAATTCCCGGGAGATGAAGTACCGATAATAAAAGGGTCGGCGCTAAAAGCATTAGAAGCTGGAGGAGACCCGGATAACGAATGGGTAAAACCGATACTTGAACTTATGGATGCGGTAGATGAATATATACCGACACCGGAGAGGGATGTAGACAAGCCGTTCCTGATGCCGGTAGAAGACGTATTCACGATAACCGGTCGCGGCACAGTGGCGACAGGCAGAGTAGAACGCGGCAAGTTAAAAGTAGGCGAAGAAGTAGAGATAGTAGGATTGATAGACCGACCGAGGAAGACGGTAGCGACGGGCATAGAGATGTTCCGCAAGACGATGGACGAAGCGATAGCAGGGGACAACGTAGGCGTACTGTTAAGGGGGATACAGAGAGAAGAAGTAGAGAGAGGGCAAGTATTGGCCAAGCCGGGCAGCATACATCCGCATACGCATTTCAAGGGGCAGGTATACGTGCTGACCAAAGAAGAAGGGGGTAGGCATACGCCGTTCTTCAACGGATACAGGCCACAGTTTTACTTCAGGACGACCGATGTGACGGGTACGATACAACTACCCGAAGGGGTAGAGATGGTAATGCCTGGCGACAACATAGTAATGGAAGTACAGTTGATAACGCCGATAGCGATAGAAGAAGGATTGCGATTTGCAATACGAGAAGGCGGCCGAACGGTAGGAGCCGGAGTTGTCACCGAGGTTATAGAATAAAATATGTTTGTGGAGGTGTGAATATGCGCGTAAAGATAGCTCTTGCTTGCACTCAGTGCCAGCAAAGGAATTATCATACAATGAAAAACAAAAAGAACGATCCAGATAGGCTGGAGTTAAGAAAATATTGCAGATTTTGCCGCCAGTATACCGTTCATAAAGAAACGAGATAGGGTAAAATGGAAATGGTAAAAGAAAAAAGCACTAATGTTAAGGTTGATAAAAAACCGAAGAACAGGCGTTTTGACCTGATAGGTTATTTTAAAGATGTGTATGCCGAAATGAAAAAGGTGGTATGGCCCACGTGGCATCAATTGCTCACATATACTGGCGTAGTGCTGGTAGTGGTACTGGGTTTTGCAATAGTATTCGGCATTATAGATCTTGGCCTGGAAAGAATATTCAGGCTTATTATATCATAAAGGAGGATGGCTAAGCCAGATACCACTATGCCGGAGCTAGAAAAACAGGATGCGCAATGGTATGTAGTGCATACCTATTCGGGTTATGAGAATAAAGTAAAAGCCAACCTGGAAAAAATTATAGAGAACAGAGGGTTGCAAGACCTTATACTGGATGTTAGGGTACCTATGAGAGAAGAGATAGAGGTAAAAGATGGGGTCAAACGTTCTGTTATGCGCAAAGTATATCCAGGTTATGTTGTGGTCAGAATGGTGATGACCGATGAAACATGGTATATTGTCAGGAATACCAGAGGTGTCACCGGCTTTGTAGGACCGGGTTCTAAGCCTATACCGCTCAGCGACGAAGAAATCGAAAAGATGGGTATAGATATAGTATCGGTGCATATCGATTTTGGCGTAGGCGACAGCGTAAAGGTGATATCAGGCCCATTAGAGAGTTTTATAGGTAAAATAGAAGATATAGATTATGACAAACAGAAAGCGCGCGTTGCTGTTTCTATGTTTGGTAGAAATACGCCTGTAGAGCTTGATTTTGTACAACTAGAAAAGATATAATATTTCAATTGGAGGTGATATGAATGGCTAAAAAAGTAGCCGCTATTGTAAAATTGCAAATACCGGCTGGTAAAGCTACGCCTGCTCCGCCTGTAGGACCGGCTTTGGGGCAACATGGCGTTAATATAATGGGATTTTGTAAAGAATTCAATGAACGCACGGCCAATCAGGCAGGGCTTATTATACCGGTGGTAATCACCGTATATGCTGACCGTTCATTTAGTTTTATAACCAAAACGCCGCCAGCCGCTGTCTTATTGAAGAGAGAGGCCGGCATAGAAAAAGGTTCCAGTCGTTCAAACAAAGAAAAGGTCGCTAAGGTGAGCAAGGAGACTATACGCAAGATAGCGGAATTAAAGATGCCTGATTTAAATGCGGGAAGCTTAGAGGCTGCCATGAGCATGGTAGCTGGCACTGCTCGCAGCATGGGCATAGTAGTAGAAGATTAATACAAAACAGTGGGAGGATATGCTCCGATATTACCACAAGGAGGTTTTATTTGATGAAACGAGGCAAAAGATATAAAGAGGCATTAAGCCTGTATGATAAGACTGCGTCCTATGATTTGGAAGAGGCTTTGGACATATTGCTAAAGTTGCCCAAAGCAAAATTTGATGAAACAGTAGAATTGTCTGTCAAACTCGGCGTTGATCCGAGACACGCCGATCAGCAGGTAAGAGGAACAGTGGTCTTGCCTCATGGTACAGGCAAAAATGTACGGGTTTTAGTATTCGCCAAAGGCGATAAGGCTGAAGAGGCACAACGCGCCGGAGCTGATTATGTAGGCGCTGAGGAACTTGTCGCTAAGATACAGAACGAAGGCTGGTTGGATTTCGATGTGGCTATAGCCACACCGGATATGATGGGCTTGGTAGGCCGCTTGGGTAGGATATTAGGGCCCAGAGGATTAATGCCCAATCCCAAAACAGGTACTGTCACTATGGATATAGAGCGGGCTGTGAATGATTCCAAAGCCGGTAAGATCGAGTACAGGGTGGATAAATCCGGTATAATACATGTGCCGATAGGAAAGGTATCTTTTGGCAAAGAGAAGTTAGCCGATAATTTTAGAGTGGTTATGGAAGCCGTTTTTAGAGCAAAGCCTTCGTCAGCTAAAGGCACATATGTGCGCAGTATAGTACTGGCTACTACCATGGGTCCGGGCGTAAAAGTCAATGCTGCCAGATTAGCTGCATAATATGAAAACAATAGAATCGATTATCGCTGTAGACAGCAGGTGTATTTATGCATAAGGATCATTTTATTGATCACCTGCCGAGGTATGATAGTTTAAAGAGAAAGCAAAGCTCTCTTTCTGCATGCCTGCAGCGAGAGAGCTTTTTATTATGATGATTTTATTGGCATGAGAAGGAGGTGATATTTAAGTGCCTATAACCAAAGAGCAAAAACAAAAGACCGTAGACGAGTTGAAAGAAAAATTAAGCCAGGCCAACGTCGCCATATTAGTGGACTACAAAGGCCTTACCGTTGAAGAAGATGCTGGCTTGAGGAAACTATGCCGCGATGCAGGGGTTGAATATAGAGTTGTAAAAAACACCTTGCTTGAATTGGCAGCTAAAGGCACCGGTTATGAAGCCTTAGTTCCATACTTAAAAGGCCCCACGGCTATAGCTTTCGGCTATGCAGACCCCGTAGCCCCGGCTAAGGTGCTGACAAACTTTATAAACACTAGTAAAAAGATTAGCCTAAAAGCTGGGGTTTTGGGCGGCTCGAGATTGATGATGCCGCCTGATATAGAAGCTCTAGCCAAGCTGCCGTCCAAGGAGGTACTGGTGGCAAGGTTGATGGGCCAACTCAATGCTCCTGTAAGCGGATTAGTAAACGTATTGCAGGGTACTATACGGAAATTTGTATATGCATTAGACGCTATAAAAGATTCTAAAGCAGCTTAAAATTATTAAAATAATAAAGGAGAGATATATTAATTATGACTAAGGAAGAAATAATAGAAGCTATAAAAAGCATGACCGTATTAGAATTGTCTGACTTGATAAAGGACTTAGAAGGAGAATTCGGAGTAACCGCTGCTGCGCCTGTAGCTGTAGCTGCCGCTCCAGCAGCCGGTGCTGCCGCTGCTGCTCCTGCTGAAGAGGAAAAGACCGAATTCGATGTAGTATTGTCTGAGGTAGGCGCTGAAAAGATAAAGGTTATCAAAGTAGTACGCGAGATTACCGGTCTTGGTCTGAAAGAAGCTAAAGACTTGGTCGACAATGCACCAAAACCGGTGAAAGAGGGCGTTAGCAAAGAAGAAGCAGAGAGCATAAAGGCTAAATTTGAAGAAGTAGGCGCAAAAGTAGAAATAAAATAAGCTAACAGCAGCTATAATAAGCAATAGATACGAAAAAGCCGTATATGGAAGCATATACGGCTTTTCAGCATATTTTGTGCCAAAATGGGTATTGACTCTATATAACTTGTATGATAAGATAAATAATTGCATTAATGTGTTTGCGTAAAGCTATATAGAAAGGAGCGTTATGCATTATCTATTTATATTTTAACTGTATATCAGTATAATTGCAAGGGTATAATTTTATAATAAGGTTTTTGTGCTTTTTAGAG
Source organism: Clostridiales bacterium (assembly GCA_030156435.1). Lineage (GTDB taxonomy): Bacteria > Bacillota > Clostridia > Mahellales > Mahellaceae > Mahella. The sequence continues at coordinate 4,778 of JASGMM010000058.1, forward strand.
TACTTATTTTTTGGCATCGAATATGCTATAAAGTTTTAAGGAGTGAAGCATTTATGGTGCATCCTGTTAAATTGGGGAAAAAGGCCCGGATGAGCTTTTCGAGGATAGAAGAGATCATCGATATGCCGGATCTGATCGAGATCCAAAAACGATCATATGAATGGTTTATCAAAGAGGGCTTATACGAAGTATTTGAAGACATATCGCCGATAACAGACTATACTGAAAATCTCATGCTGGAATTTGTGGATTATGAATTTGACGGAAATCCCAAATATACTGTGGAAGAATGCAAGGAGAGAGATGCTACTTATTCCGCACCTCTCAAAGTAAAGATAAGGTTGATCAATCGCTCGACCGGTGAGGTAAAAGAGCAAGAAGTATTTATGGGCGATTTCCCTCTTATGACTGAGCAAGGGACGTTTATAATAAATGGTGCTGAAAGGGTGATAGTAAGTCAGTTAGTTAGGTCGCCGGGCGTATATTATGAGGAACAGATAGATAAAACCGGTAAGCATTTGCATGCTGCCACGCTTATTCCCAATAGAGGCGCATGGTTGGAATATGAAACCGATGCCAACGACATAGTATATGTAAAAATAGATAAAAACAGAAAGTTACCCATAACCACCCTGGCCAGAGCATTGGGATATGGCACAGACGGTGAATTGCTACAATTGTTCGGCGAAGATATAAGGCTATTAGCCACACTCGATAAAGATAATACTAAGAGCGAAGATGAAGCGTTGGTAGAGATATACAAGCGTTTGAGACCGGGAGAACCGCCGGTGGTAGATAATGCTAGAAGTCTGTTTAATTCGTTGTTTTTTGACCCCAAGCGGTATGACTTGGCTAACGTGGGACGTTATAAATTCAATAAAAAACTCAGTTTGGCTTTACAATTGACAGGCCAAAAATCCGTCGCCGATATCGTTGATCCAAATACGGGTGAGATTATAGTGAAGGCCGGTGAAAGGATAAGCAGGGAGAAAGCCCTTGAGATACAGAATGCCGGCATAGATAAAGTGGATATAGTCGTCGATGAAGATAAGACAATAAGGGTTATAGGCAATAATTTTGTGGATTTAAATAAATATGTATCCTTTGATGTATCGGAGCTTGGCATAAAAGACCAAGTTTACTATCCTGTTTTAAAGGAAATCCTGGATACCTATTCTGACGAAGAAGATATAAAAGAGGCATTAAAGCAGCGCAGCGCAGAATTATGGCCTAAGCATATAATAAAGGCTGATATAATAGCATCCATTAAATACCATTTCAATCTTTTGTATGGTATAGGCCATACGGATGATATAGATCATCTCGGTAATAGACGCTTGAGATCAGTAGGCGAGCTGCTGCAAAACCAATTTCGCATAGGCATGGCTCGTATGGAACGCGTCGTAAAAGAACGTATGACTATTCAGGATTTGGATATAGTGCGGCCGCAGGAGTTAATAAATATAAGGCCGATATCGGCTGCTATAAGGGAGTTCTTTGGCAGTAGCCAATTATCCCAGTTTATGGACCAAACAAATCCGTTAGCCGGATTAACCCATAAACGCCGTCTTAGCGCGTTGGGACCGGGTGGTTTGAGCCGCGATAGGGCAGGATTTGAGGTGCGTGATGTCCATTACTCGCATTACGGACGCATTTGTCCTATAGAAACCCCTGAGGGGCCCAACATAGGGTTGATAGGCTCTTTGAGCAGCTATGCCAGGGTAAACGAGTATGGATTTATAGAAACGCCGTATAGGCGAGTAGATAAAGATACAGGGATTGTTACTGACGAGGTGGTTTATCTTACCGCTGACGAAGAAGAAGAATATATAGTAGCACAGGCGAATGAGCCCCTCGATGAAGAAGGCCGATTTAAAGATAAGACGGTTATGGCGCGCAGCCATGAGGAGATAGTGGCCGTACCGCGTGAGATGGTAGATTTTATGGACGTATCGCCCAAACAGGTCGTGTCCGTTGCATCTGCTATGATACCGTTTTTGGAGAATGACGATGCTAATCGAGCGCTGATGGGCTCTAATATGCAGCGACAGGCTGTACCCTTGCTTAAAACCGAAGCGCCCATTGTAGGTACCGGTATAGAATATAAAGCGGCTTTGGATTCTGGCATGGTAGTGACTGCTAAAGAAGCCGGCGTAGTTACCAAGGTCAATTCCAGAGAAATAGTAATAAAGCAGGATGATGGTCATACTGCCACTTATAAGCTATGGAAATTTATACGCTCTAACCAGGGTACCTGCATAAATCAGAAACCTATAGTTGCCTTGAATGAGAGGGTGGAGAAGGGTCAAATAATAGCCGATGGGCCTGCTACTGACCAGGGCGAAATAGCTTTAGGACGAAACGTATTGGTGGCTTTTATGCCATGGGAAGGCTATAACTACGAGGACGCCATATTGATCAGCGAACGCTTGGTTAAAGATGATGTTTACACTTCTATACATATAGAGGAGTATGAAGCCGAAGCTAGAGATACTAAATTAGGGCCGGAGGAGATTACCAGGGATATACCTAATATAGGCGAAGATTCGCTCAAAGACCTCGACGAGCGCGGTATAATAAGGATAGGTGCCGAAGTTACAGCCGGCGATATATTGGTAGGCAAGGTCACGCCCAAAGGCGAAACCGAATTGACGTCGGAGGAAAGGCTTCTCAGAGCGATTTTTGGCGAAAAAGCACGCGAAGTAAGGGATACTTCATTGCGCGTGCCGCATGGCGAAGGCGGCATAGTAGTCGATGTAAAGGTATTTACCAGAGAGAACGGCGATGAATTATCTCCGGGCGTTAATGAATTGGTAAGGGTATATATTGCTCAAAAGCGAAAGATTTCTGTCGGCGATAAAATGGCAGGGCGCCATGGCAATAAAGGCGTAATATCAAGGATATTGCCGGTGGAGGATATGCCGTTTTTGCCCGATGGCACACCACTGGATGTGGTGTTAAATCCGTTGGGCGTGCCATCGCGTATGAACATAGGCCAGGTTTTGGAGGTACACCTCGGTTTGGCGGCCAAAGCCCTGGGCTGGTTGGTAGCCACACCAGTGTTCGATGGAGCGCGCGAGGAAGATATCATTGAGGTATTGAAACAAGCAGGATATTCTGAAGATGGTAAGATCACGCTTTATGATGGCCGCACCGGAGAACCGTTCGAAAACAAAGTGACGGTAGGATATATGTATATACTCAAACTGGCGCATCTTGTGGACGATAAGATTCATGCCAGATCTACAGGCCCGTATTCGTTGGTAACTCAGCAGCCGCTTGGCGGCAAAGCGCAGTTTGGCGGCCAGCGTTTCGGCGAGATGGAGGTATGGGCTTTAGAGGCGTATGGCGCATCGCATATATTGCAAGAAATATTGACGGTTAAATCCGATGATGTGGTAGGCAGGGTCAAAGCGTACGAGGCAATAGTGAAGGGCCAGAACATACCTGAGCCGGGCATACCTGAATCATTTAAGGTTTTGATAAAAGAGCTGCAGAGTCTTGCTTTAGACGTAAAGGTATTATCGGAAGACAATCGGGAAATAGAAATAAGAGAATCCATCGACGATGATACTACAGGGTTTGATCTTGCCGATATGGAGGAGCTTGGGGATAATGAGGATAAAGAGCTGAAGGTCCAGCCAAATGAAATTGAATTGGCTGAAGAAGGCTTCTTTACAGAAGGAGAAGAGTTCGATGATCTTGAAATAGAGGAGTTGGATGAAGACTTCGACAATTTTGATGATCTTGACGAGGAACTCCTCGATGACGAATTTGCTAAGAAGTCGGGCAAAGCGACTAAGGCATCGGAAAATGAGCAGGATGAAGATGAGTTTTAACAGAGGTGACGATTATGAATGAGCTTAATGATTTTACGTCGATAAAAATAGGGCTGGCCTCTCCGGAAAAAATACGCGAATGGTCGCATGGTGAGGTAAAAAAACCTGAAACCATAAATTATAGAACGCTAAAACCCGAACGCGATGGTTTATTTTGCGAAAGGATATTCGGACCGGTAAAAGATTGGGAGTGCCATTGCGGCAAATATAAGCGCATACGCTATAAAGGCATCATATGCGACAGGTGCGGTGTAGAGGTTACCAAGTCCAAAGTGCGCCGTGAACGCATGGGGCATATAGAATTGGCAGCTCCGGTGTCCCATATATGGTATTTTAAAGGGATTCCTAGCCGCATGGGCTTGATTCTGGATATGTCACCCAGGTCACTGGAGAAAGTGTTGTATTTTGCTTCGTATATAGTGATCGATCCCGGTGACACCGACCTTATAGAAAAGCAACTTTTGAGCGATAAGGAATATAAAGAGGCTGTAGAGACATACGGTAATAGATTTAAAGCCGGTATGGGGGCTGAAGCTATAAAAGAGCTGTTGCAGGCTATAGACCTCGATAGTTTGTCTGCCCAATTGCGCCATGAATTAGAGCGTTCTACCGGTCAGAAACGCGTAAGGATAGTAAAGCGTTTGGAAGTGGTAGAATCATTCAGGAAAGCTGGCAATCGACCAGAGTGGATGATATTGGAGACCCTGCCCGTCATACCACCTGATCTGCGCCCGATGGTTCAATTAGACGGCGGACGGTTTGCCACATCAGACTTAAATGATCTGTATAGGCGCGTGCTGAACAGAAACAATCGTCTAAAAAAACTATTGGAGTTACAGGCACCGGATATAATAGTGAGAAATGAGAAGCGTATGCTTCAAGAGGCTGTGGATGCACTTATAGATAACGGGCGCAGGGGTCGGCCCGTTACAGGATCAGGCAATCGCCCGTTGAAATCACTGAGCGATATGCTCAAAGGCAAGCAAGGGCGGTTTCGACAGAACCTTTTAGGTAAACGTGTGGATTATTCGGGCCGTTCGGTTATAGTTGTAGGGCCGGACCTCAAACTATATCAATGCGGCTTACCAAAGGAAATGGCTTTGGAGTTATTTAAACCATTTGTTATGAAGAAGTTAGTAGAAAAAGGCTATGCACATAATATAAAAAACGCCAAACACATGGTGGAAAGAGCCCGGACAGAGATATGGGATGTCCTGGAAGAGGTCATAAAAGAGCATCCTGTATTGTTAAACAGGGCGCCTACTCTGCACAGATTAGGCATCCAGGCATTTGAACCGATATTAGTAGAAGGCAGGGCCATAAAGATTCATCCTTTGGTATGTACGGCTTACAACGCCGATTTTGACGGTGATCAGATGGCCATACATGTACCGTTATCTGTAGAGGCTCAAGCCGAAGCCAGGTATTTGATGCTTGCATCTAATAATATCTTAAAACCGTCCGATGGCAGGCCGGTAGTGAGCCCTACACAAGACATGGTTATGGGGTGCTATTATCTTACCATAGATCGTGAAGGCGAAAATGGCGAAGGCATGTACTTTTCCAGCATAGACGAAGCTATAATGGCTTATCAGATAGGAGAGCTGGGTCTGCATGCTTCTATAAACGTACGGATAAAGAAGAAAATAAACGGCCAGTGGCGTGTAGGTCGAGTAAAAACAACTGTGGGCAGGTTGATATTTAATCAAGCTATTCCTCAAGATCTGGGTTTCGTGGATAGAGATGATCCGTCCAATATGTTTACTCTAGAAGTAGATAAACTGGTGGACAAAAAAGTATTGGGACAGATTATAGACGCATGTTATAAGAAGCATGGCATAGAAGTAACGGCGGAAATGCTGGACAAAATAAAGGAATTGGGCTTTGAGTATTCCACAAAAGGGGCTATAACCGTAAGTGTTATGGATATAGTTGTACCACCTGAAAAACAACAGATGTTGGAGGAAGCTGAGAAAGAAGTAGAAAATGTTAATAAGCTATATCGCAAAGGGCTTGTATCAGATGACGAGCGCTATCAAGAAGTCATAAGTATATGGAATACCACTACCGAAAACGTTACTCAAACGCTGCTCAAGCATTTGGACAGATTTAATCCTGTATATATGATGGCTAATTCTGGAGCGCGAGGCAGCATAAATCAGATAAGGCAGTTAGCTGGTATGAGAGGCCTTATGGCCAACCCATCGGGTAAAATAATAGAGCTGCCTATAAGATCCAATTTCCGCGAGGGATTGACTGTGTTGGAGTTCTTCATATCCACACATGGAGCTAGAAAGGGTTTGGCTGATACGGCCCTGCGTACAGCCGATTCAGGATATCTTACGCGCAGACTGGTGGATGTAAGCCAGGATATCATAATAAGAGAAGATGATTGCTTCGCTCGCCTTGGCGAGGAGGTAAAGGGTATATGGGTTTCGGAAATAAAAGATGGCAATGAGGTTATAGAGAGTCTGAAAGATCGCATAGAGGGACGGTATGCTGCTGAGGATGTATTGGATCCGAATACAGGCGAGGTTATTGTGCCTAAAAATCATGAAATTACTGAGGAAACAGCGAATGCGATAGTGGCGGCTGGCATAGATAAAGTCTATATAAGGTCAATTATGACCTGTCGCGCAGAAATAGGCGTATGTGCCAAATGTTATGGGCGAAATCTGGCTTTTAATCAGCCGGTTGAGATAGGCGAGCCTGTGGGGATTATAGCAGCGCAATCGATCGGTGAGCCGGGCACCCAGCTCACCATGAGGACATTCCATACAGGCGGTGTGGCCGGAGAGGATATAACGCAAGGCTTGCCGCGTGTGGAAGAGCTGTTTGAAGCCAGAAAGCCTAAAGGCTTAGCCATTATATCGGATATAAACGGCACTGTTTCAATAAATGAAAGCAAACATAAAAGAGAGGTCGTCATTACGTCCGATGACGGCAACAGTCAAAGCTATACAATACCGTACGGTTCACGTTTAAAGGTGACCGATGGACAGAAGATAGAAGCTGGCGATGAATTGACCGAAGGGTCGGTAAACCCGCACGATATCTTAAGGATAAAAGGTGTAGTAGAGGTTCAGACCTATCTGCTGCAAGAAGTCCAGAAGGTTTATAGATTGCAAGGCGTCGATATAAATGATAAACACGTAGAAGTTATAATACGCCAGATGCTGCGCAAAGTGAAGATAGAAGATGCGGGAGATACCGATATGCTGCCGGGTAGCCTGGTGGATATGTTTGCCTTTGAACGTGAAAATGAAGCAGCCATAGCTCAGGGATTAAGGCCCGCGGTAGCTAAAAGGGTATTGATGGGCATCACTAAGGCCTCTCTATCTACGGATTCGTTCCTGTCGGCAGCGTCTTTCCAAGAGACCACGCGTGTTCTGACGGAGGCGGCTACTAAAGGTAGGGTTGATCCGCTGATAGGTTTGAAAGAAAATGTTATAATAGGCAAACTGATACCGGCTGGCACCGGCATGAACAGGTATAAAAGTATAAAAGTGGTGCCGGCGCAGCAAACTCAGATAGCTGCTCGCTGAAAAAATATTGTTGACATGGTTGTCGGCTGATGATAAAATAGGAAGGTATTTGGCCTCATATTTAGGTCATTATTGGGAGAACAATAAAATTGTTCACCGGGAAAGGAGAGACGTAAGATCGATATAAACAGCAGCCATATGATAGATAGGCTGTTTATCGATGTCTCATACTATGGCGATTGAGGTTTTAAAAGACAGTGCTTGCAAAGCTGTTGGCATGAAACAGACGATAAGGGCTATAAAGGAACATAGCGCAACTGTGGTATTCATAGCCAACGATGCGGATAAGCATATTAAAGATGCAATTGTCAATGCCTGCGAACAAAATGGTATTGAGATAGAATATGTCGATACCATGAAGCAATTGGGAGAGGCTTGCGGGATTGAAGTTGGTGCTGCTACAGCGGCTGTATTAAAGGCATAGCAAAGCAAGTCGGGACTCGTATCCCGACTTACCTTTGTATATGGAAGGAGGTGAAACGATGCCTACTATAAATCAATTGGTGAGACGAGGAAGGGAAACTGTGGAGAAAAAGTCAACGTCACCGGCCTTGAAGGGTTCACCGCAGAAGCGCGGTGTGTGCACGGTGGTTAAGACCACTACGCCTAAAAAGCCGAACTCCGCTTTGCGCAAAGTGGCAAGGGTTCGCCTGGTAAACGGCATGGAAGTTACCGCTTATATACCAGGTATAGGCCATAATTTGCAAGAGCACTCAGTGGTGCTTATAAGAGGCGGCAGGGTTAAGGATTTACCCGGTGTAAGGTATCATATAATAAGAGGTGCTTTGGATACCGCCGGGGTGGCCAACCGTAAACAGGGACGTTCTAAATATGGCGCTAAAAGAGCCAAGAAATAACCTCAAACATAAGGAGGCGAGGATATAAATGCCTAGAAAAGGCAATGTAACTAAAAGGGAAGTGTTACCCGATCCGGTATACAGCAACGTTAATGTTACGCGGTTGATAAACTGCGTTATGAAGGATGGAAAGAGAAGCATAGCTCAACACATATGCTATGGGGCTTTCGATATAATACGCGAAAAAACCGGCAGGGATCCTATGGAGGTATTTGAAGAAGCCATCAACAATATTATGCCTGTGCTCGAGGTCAAACCGCGCAGGGTGGGAGGAGCTACTTATCAGGTTCCCGTAGAAGTGAGACCAGAGAGAAGGATTTCACTGACCATGCGCTGGCTGGTTAACTTTGCGCGCCAACGCAATGAAAGGACCATGGAACAAAAGCTGGCCAATGAGATCATGGATGCAGTCAATAATACCGGCGGCAGCATAAGAAGAAAAGAAGAAATGCATAGAATGGCTGAAGCAAATAGGGCCTTTGCACATTATAGGTGGTAGATTTCATGAAAGATTATCGGTATATCAGTGATTTTTGTGTTAGAAAGGAGGGTGAGTGTGCCTAGACAATTTCCCATAGAAAAAACGCGTAATATTGGTATAATGGCCCATATAGATGCGGGTAAAACCACGACTACCGAGCGTGTGTTGTTTTATGCCGGGAGAATTCATAAGCTTGGTGAAGTCCATGAAGGCAACGCTACTATGGACTGGATGGAACAGGAGCAGGAAAGGGGAATAACCATAACGTCGGCGGCTACCACTGCGCAGTGGAAGGGCCATAGAATAAATATTATTGATACGCCAGGCCACGTGGACTTTACAGTGGAAGTAGAGAGATCGCTGAGGGTTCTAGACGGTGCAGTCGCAGTATTTTGTGCTAAAGGCGGCGTAGAGCCTCAATCTGAAACCGTATGGAGACAAGCCGATAAATACGGCGTTCCACGTATAGCCTATATTAATAAAATGGACATTATGGGCGCTGATTTCTTTAACGCCATTGAGATGATGAGAGAACGGTTGAATGCTAATGCCGTGCCTATCCAATTGCCTATAGGCAAAGAAGATAGCTTTATCGGCATAATCGACTTGATAAGAAATGAGGCTATAATATATAAAGATGATCTCGGAACGGTTATGGAAGACGAACCGATACCAGCCGATATGATGGATATGGCGCAGGAATACAGGAATAAGCTATTAGAAGCGGTAGCCGAGCAGGACGATGAGATAATGATCAAGTACCTTGAAGGCGAGGAGATAAGTCAAGAAGAACTGATCGCAGCTATACGCAGAGCGACGGTGGCGGTAAAAATGGTGCCAGTTCTATGCGGCAGTTCATATAAAAATAAGGGAGTGCAGCCGTTGCTGGATGCCATAGTCGATTTCTTGCCATCGCCAGCCGATATAGGGCATGTAAGCGGCATAGATACTAAGACCGGCGATGAGGTAGAACGCGAGCTCAATGATGACCAGCCGTTATCTGCTTTGGCGTTTAAGGTAATGTCCGATCCATTCGTAGGTAGGCTTACGTTTACCAGGATATATTCCGGCACGCTGGAAGCTGGTTCATATGTATATAATTCTACAAAAGGTAAGCGCGAGCGCGTAGGCAGGATATTGCAGATGCATGCTAATCACCGCGAAGAGATAGACAAGGCTTACAGCGGCAATATAGTGGCTATAGTGGGTTTAAAGGATACCACTACGGGCGATACATTGTGCGATGAGAATAACCCCATAATTCTTGAATCTATGGAGTTTCCCGAACCGGTTATATCGGTGGCAATAGAGCCTAAGACTAAGGCTGGTCAGGATAAGCTGGCCATCGGGCTTACTAAACTCGCTGAAGAAGACCCCACCTTCCGAGTCCATACAGATCCTGATACAGGTCAGACTATAATCTCGGGTATGGGTGAACTTCATCTCGAGATAATAATAGATAGATTATTCAGAGAATTCAAGGTAGAAGCCAATGTAGGTAATCCGCAGGTGGCCTATAAAGAGACCATTACGCAGGCGGTCAAATCTGAAGGGCGGTTTATACGTCAGTCCGGTGGCCGCGGCCAGTACGGTCATGTATGGTTACAATTGGAGCCGAACGAACGCGGTGCTGGTTATGAGTTCATCGATAAGATAGTAGGCGGTGTTGTGCCCAGAGAATATATACCGGCTGTCGATGAGGGTATACAGGAAGCGCTTAACAGCGGTGTTCTGGGCGGTTATCCTGTGGTAGATGTAAGGGTGACGCTGTTTGATGGTTCATATCATGAAGTGGATTCATCTGAGATGGCATTTAAGATAGCGGCGTCCATAGGATTTAAGGAAGGCATGAAAAAGGCGGCGCCTGTACTGCTAGAGCCTATCATGAAGGTTGAAGTGGTAGTGCCTGAAGAATATATGGGCGATGTTATGGGCGATATAAGCAGCCGCCGCGGTCATATAGAGGGTATGGAGAGCCGTAATGGAGCTCAAGTTATAAGAGGATTGGTACCTTTGGCGGAGATGTTTGGATATGCTACAGATTTGCGATCCAAGACACAAGGCAGGGGAACATATACCATGCAATTTTCTCACTATGAGATTGTACCCAAAAATGTAGCCGAGAAAATTTTGAATACTAAATAAGAACGGGAGGAAACAAGGTATGGCAAAGCAAAGATTTGAGAGAAGCAAGCCGCATGTAAATATAGGTACAATAGGGCACGTCGATCACGGCAAGACGACGTTGA
>JASGMM010000059.1 GCA_030156435.1 Clostridiales bacterium
CCAAAAATCGGCGAGGCTGCATCGCCGGTCGTCCCACAAAACGCACAGCAAAAGGACGGCAAGATAGATATAAACAGTGCGACCATAGAGGAATTGGATAAACTGCCTGGGATAGGACCGGCCAAAGCCCAAAAGATCATAGATTACAGGGAACAAAACGGGCCGTTTAAGGCTATAGACGATATACAGCAGGTATCGGGCATAGGGCCGGCCACGTTTGAGAATATAAAAGACCTTATAGTAGCCAGGTGATGTGCTATAAGTAAGTAATCTATGCTTACATCATAAATCTCGGCTATCCTTTTTAACATTTCAGCATCAGGTGTTCTTTCACCTCGTTCATAATTTGATAAGGCTCCGCTTGTAATGCCGAATACCGTGGCCGCATATTTTTGAGTCCATTCCTTTTTCGGTATATTGCGATGGCGTCTATAAGTGATCCGCTGATAATTTATGCCAAACAAGGTATCGTTTGCTGGTTAAATATTGTACGATTATGGTGGCTACGGTTCCTATTTTGGTAGTCTATCCATTTTTACAACGCTATTTTATACATGGCGTTATGATAGGTAGTATTAAAGAGTAGTGTATCAACAGCAGGGTATGTGCAACAACGCATGCCCTGCTATTGATGAGCCTTTCTGAATACGCCTGGCGCCATGCCCTCGTATTTGCGAAATAGGGAGCAGAAATAGCTCACGTCATTATACCCTACAGAGTGGCTTACTTCTCTTATAGTAAGCGATTTGTTTAGCAGAAGCAGCTCTTTGGCTTTTTTTATGCGATATTTGGCCAAATAGGTAAATGGGGTAACACCGAAGGCCTCTTTAAAAAGCCTGCATAGGTATTGCGGCGTTATATCCATGCATGATGCTAAGTGTTCCAGCGATATTTCGTCCATATAGTGGCCTTTTATATAATCCAAAACTGGAGCTAGATGTATGTAATACTGTTGTAATGACCGATTATCCTCAATGGATGAATACCTTAATAGGCATATTAAAAACTTATATACCAGGGCCGAAAGCTCCAAATTGTTCAATCCGTCATTTGTTTTGGCTTCTTCGATTATATCTTGCAATATGGCTTCGACTGGTTTGTTGTCCGACAATGTGAGTACACAAGAATCGGTAAAGCCCAAAGACGCCATTATCGTATCTATGTGGAAACCATCGAAGGTTAACCAATATACTTCCCAGGGCTCTCTTACGGCATAATATTCGTGTGGGTCATGTGGCAGTAATAAAAAGCCTATACCCGGTGTTATACTGTATATCTGACCGTCTAACACTAATTCTCCCCCACCGCTTACAGTCTGCAGCCAATGATAACATGGATATCCCGAAAGGCGGTGTATATGAGGCTGATGTTGCTGCCAGCCGGCCGTTTCCATATAAAAAGGTAGATTTCTTTGATTATCAGTGATTACTGTAAATACGCTAATATCCATATTTGGTCCCTCACAGTTTCAAATATTCTTATAAATATTAATATAATCCGATTTACACGCCTATACAATGATGCTAATATAACAATATAGATATATAATACAAGGAGGAAACGAAATGGTCAATCCTAAATTGCCGGCCTTTTTTTATGGTGGCGATTATAATCCAGAACAATGGCCGGAAGAGATATGGCAGGAAGATATGCGCTTGTTTAAACTCGCTAACATTAATGTTGCAACGGTAGCGGTGTTCAGTTGGGCGTTATTAGAGCCATCGGAAGGTCAATACGATTTTACATGGTTGGATAAAGTAATGGATATGTTGTATGAAAACGGTATGTATGCTTGTTTAGCCACCTCTACGGCAGCTCAACCTGCTTGGATGTCAAAAAAGTATCCGGGGATATTGCCGGTAACTATAGATGGACAAAAACGCGATCATGGCTGTCGTGTTAATTTTTGTCCCAATAGTTTTGATTATAGACGTGCATCGCAGGCGCTGGTACGTCAGTTAGCTTTGCGCTATAAGGATCACCCGGCACTTGTGGCATGGCATGTAGGCAATGAGTATGGTACCTATTGTTACTGCGAAAATTGTGCTAAAGCATTTCGCCAATGGTTAAAAGAACGATACGGTTCACTGGAGGAATTGAATAAGCGTTGGTACACTAACTTCTGGGGCCATACCATATATGATTGGGATGAGATAGTACCGCCTTCTCATCTGAGTGAAACATTTAGCCGCGGCTATATGGAAGGTACATATTTTCAAGGTATGGCCATAGATTATAATCGCTTTATGTCTGATAGCAGCTTGGCTTGCTATAAAGGCGAATACGATATCATAAAAGAAATAACACCGGATATGCCTGTTACCACCAATCTTATGGGGACGTTTAAGCCGTTGGATTACTTCTCATGGGCTAAGCATATGGATGTAATATCGTGGGATAATTATCCATCCAATAAGGCGGTCATGAGCAATATAGCCATGAGGCATGATCTGATGCGAGGTTTGAAAGCTGGTCAACCGTTTATGTTGATGGAACAGACACCCAGCCAGCAGAATTGGCAACCGTATAATGGATTAAAACGTCCAGGTATTATGCGCCTTTGGAGTTATCAGGCTGTAGCGCATGGAGCAGACACAGTGATGTTTTTTCAGCTAAGGCAGTCCCGCGGTGCATGTGAGAAATACCATGGTGCTGTTATATCGCATGCTGGTCATGAAAATACACGTGTATTCCGTGAGGTCAGCCAACTGGGAGAAGAATTAAAAAAACTGGGCGATAAAATACTGGATTCACGTATCAATGCCCGCGTAGCCATAATATTTGATTGGGAAAATTGGTGGGTGACAGAGTATTCTAGCGGCCCAAGCATAGATTTAAAATATGTCCCTCAGATTGAGAAGTATTATAAGGCGTTTTATGATATGAATATACCGGTGGATATGATAAATGAAGATGCTGATTTTTCAGGATATGATGTAGTAATAGCTCCTCTCATGTATATGGTTAAACCGGGCGTAAATGGGAGATTAGAGGATTTTGTAAAGAATGGTGGCACATTTGTTACAACGTTCTTCAGTGGATTAGTAAATGAAAATGATCTCGTGGTAATGGGAGGCTATCCGGGGCAGTTGCGGCAGCTTTTGGGCATATGGGTAGAAGAGACCGACGCCTTATTCCCAGATATGAAGAATAGTATAATTATAAACAGACCTTTTGGCAATTTGCACGGGCAGTATCAATGCGGTCTTCTATGCGATATTGTGCATTTGGAAGGTGCGCAGGCGTTGGGCGCTTATGGTAGCGATTTTTATGCGGGTATGCCAGCAATTACAGTAAACGATTTTGGTAGCGGTAAAGCTTATTATGTGGCTTCGGACCCGGAAGATGCTTTTGTAAAGGAATTTGTGCGCTATATATGTGACCAAAAATCTATAAAGCCTATTATGGATGTACCGGCTAATGTAGAAGTTACCCAACGTATAAAAGATAACACTGTGTTTATCTTTATTCTCAATCATAACGAACATGCGGTTATGGTTGATCTTGGGCCGCAAGTACAGCATGAGCTTTTAAGCGATAAATATTTGAGCGGTGCTTCGGTGATACCAGCTCGCGGCGTATTTATATTGGAAAGTTAAAAATTTTTTAGGGGGGTTTTATAAATGGATAAGGTGAAAATAGGGTTTATAGGATGTGGTGGCATAGCTAACTACCACGTAAATCATCTGCTCGAGATGGATGACGTCGAAATAGTGGCGGTGGCCGATCCTATAGAAGAACGGCGTGTGGCAATGAGCCAAAAGGTGGGTGGTGCCCGTATATATCCTACTTATAAAGAACTATATGATGTTGAGGATGCGCTCGACGCTGTATATGTATGCATACCACCCGATCAGCATACCGATACCGAAACGAGGGCTATCGAAAAAGGTTTTAATATCTTTGTGGAAAAGCCTATGGCTCTGTCTATGGAAAAAGCCAATGAAGTGAAAGATGCTATAGATAAAGCGGGCATAGTATCGGCAGTCGGTTTTCAAGATCGTTATCTCGATATTATAGAAAAGGCAAAAACATATCTAGAAGGCCGATCGGTAGGCATAGTTTACGGTTCGTGGATAGGTGGTATACCAGGGGTACCGTGGTGGAAGGATAAAAAACAATCTGGCGGTCAAATAGTGGAACAAAATATACATTTATTTGATATGCTGCGCTATTTATTCGGCGAGGCCGATATGGTTTATAGCTGCGCCGGGCGAGGCATAGTAAAAGATATACCAGGTTACAATGTGGAGGACTATTCCTCAACCACCATGACGTTCAAAAACGGTGTTATAGCCACGCTGTTCACCGGATGTTATCTTGGTGATGAGGCCCCCGGCAAGGGGAACGGTTTGAGCATTATGTGCAGCGATTCGCGCGTTGAATATGATCTGCGTCATGCCGTGCGTTTCATAAAACGCTATCATATGGAGGAATATATAACGGCCCAAGATCAGGGAATGAGAGCCGATCGCATCTTTATAGATGCTGTAAGAGCTAAAGATCCAAATATGGTGCGTTCGCCATATGCTGATGCCGTTAAATCGCTGCAATTAACGCTGGCAGCCAATCAGTCGATTGATAGTGGCTTGCCCGTTAGGCTATAGGAGGCGGTATTATGATAAAGTTATCAGCTTGTATAGAGATGATATTTAGGGAATTGGATTTTTGCGATAGAATAGCTGCTGTCAAGCAAGCGGGATTACCGGCCTTCGAATTTTGGGGGCTTGGAGGTAAGGATCTGGAGGCTATAGAAAAAGCCAGCAAGCAACATGAATTGCCAATAGCGGGTTTTACCATGAGCAGCATTGATCCTGAATTAGCTGGATTATGGCAAAAAAGCGGGCTTGTAGATCCAGATGGACATGATATAGCTCTTAAAGTGGCTCAGGAGAGCATAGCTATAGCACAAAAACTTAACGCCAAAAATATTATAGTAACGGTTGGACAAGAGATAAAGGACTTATCCCGATCGATACAGCACGATAGTATTATAGAAAATCTAAAGATGATGGCCCCGCTGGCTGAAAGAGCGGGGGTTACGCTCGTCGTGGAGCCTCTCAATATAGCTGTGAACCATAAGGGGTATTATCTTTACTCATCGGCTGAGGGCTTTGATATCATACGCGCTGTTGGCAGCCCAAATGTCAAGCTTTTGTACGATATATATCACCAACAGGTGACTGAAGGCAACCTCATACAAACCATAACCGAGAACATAGAGCTTATTGGCCATTTTCATGTAGCCGATGTACCTGGTCGCCATGAGCCGGGCACCGGAGAGATTAACTATGCGAATGTACTTAAGGCTATAGATGAAACCGGCTACAATGGGTATGTCGGTTTGGAATATGCCCCTAAAGCATCTGCGCTCGAGTCTCTTCAGAAGGTCAAAGCTTTGGCAGGCTTATAAAATTGGGTATTTATTCAGCCATTCCAAAAGCTTGGTAACGATTAGCCTCCGGCTCATGTGTTTCGGATATCGGTGAAACTAAAGCTCGTTTCGGGAATTTCCAAAGCGCCGATAATCTCTCGTTATCTTGTTGTTCTAGGGTGAGACCATCTTTAGCATTGTTTAGATGGTTCGGTTGCGCTGGGAAATTCTTATCCTATACTTCGCTAAGTTTCACCAGATATCCTCCACAAAATCGCCTTGAGGCTAATCGTTACCGTCGCTTATGCGTAACGATCCCTGAATAGACACAAGATTGGTGCGGTATATTTTTCGCAAGATAATTATAGGACTATATTCGAGAAGGGGTAGGTATTATGCCAAAAGAAACTATGACGCCGAAGGAGAGATGGCTGGCTGTATTGAATCGTCAAAAGCCTGATCGTTTGCCTATGGACTATTGGGCTACGGATGAGGTGAATGACAAGCTCAGAAAATACTTGGGCTGTTCTACCCAACGTGAGATGTATGAGAGGCTGCATATAGATAGGCCGGTATCAGTCGGGCCTAGGTATATTGGGCCACAAGTGCCGGATGATGCCGATATCTATGGTTGCAGGTACAGAAATGTAAGCTATAGTACCGGTACATATAGGGAGTGCATATATCATCCGCTTGCGCAGTATGAAACCGTCGATGAGATTGAGGCTAATTATGCATGGCCGGATATAGACTGGTATGATTATTCAGATATACCAAATCAATTAAAAGGCAAGGAAATGTACCCTGCACAAGCTGGAGGATCCGAGCCGTTCCTGACATATAAAGACTTACGCGGACAGGAACAAGCTTTTATGGACCTTATACTACACCCTGATATAGTACATTACTGCCTGGATAAACTGTTCGATTTTTGTTATGAGAATACATGCCGTATATATGAACAAATACCGGGTAAGGTAACGTACAGCTACATAGCGGAGGATATGGGTTCTGAAAAGGATCTTATGTATTCGCCGGCTCAAATACGTGAGTTTTTAATACCGCGTATGAAACGCATGATAGATCTCGCTCATCAAGCGGGAGTCTATGCCTTCCATCATAGCGACGGTTCGATACGAAAAATATTGCCTGATATGATAAAGGCGGGCATAGATATACTAAACCCCATTCAGTGGAAGTGCGCAGGTATGGATAGAGAAGGGTTAAAACGCGACTTCGGCGATAAGTTGATATTCCATGGCGGTGTGGATAACCAATATACATTGGCTTTTGGTACCGTAGAAGAGGTAAAGCAAGAGGTCGTAGATAATATACGCATATTAGGAGATGGAGGCGGTTATATATTGGCTCCATGCCATAATATTCAGGCAGTCAGCCCTGTTGAGAATATAATAGCTATGTATGAAACCGGCTATGAATATGGGTGGGTATATTGATAAAACCCTTTTTATGAGGTAAAATAAAAATAGGATATCATATAGAAAGGGGAATACATATTATGGATAAAATAAAGGTTGGCGTGATAGGTTGCGGCTCCATAGCCATTCATCGCCATGTTCCGGAATATGCTGCTAATCCAAACGTTGAAATCGTAGCGTTGTGCGATGTCGTAAAGGAAAGGGCCGAGGCGCTGGCCGATAAGTATGGCGGTACAGTTTATACCGATTATATGGATGTGATAAACAGGGAGGATATAGATGCTGTAAGCGTTTGCCTTCCTAATTATCTGCATGCACCTGTATCCATAGCTGCATTAGAAGCTGGCAAACACGTATTATGTGAAAAGCCAATGGCTACGTCAGCCGAAGAGGCCGAGGCTATGATAAGGGCAGCTAAAAGCAGCGGTAAAATATTGATGATAGGTCATAATCAGCGCTTAATGCCGCCTCATGTGAAAGCCAAGCAAATTCTAGAGAGTGGTGAATTAGGCAAGATATATAGTTTTCGTACTACTTTCGGCCATGCCGGTCCCGAAGGTTGGTGCGTGGATAAAAGCAAAAAAACGTGGTTTTTCCGCAAAAAAGAAGCATTTGTCGGTGCTATGGGAGATCTTGGCGTGCACAAAGCCGATCTCATACGCTGGTTGCTGGGTGAAGAAATTGTCGAAGTGGGCGCTTTTGTAGAAACACGCGGCAAGACATATGACGATGACCAATTGATAGACGTGGATGATAACGCTGTATGTGTGTTGAAGTCCGAGAGCGGTATCATAGGTACATTGACCGCCAGTTGGACATATAGAGGCGGTGAGGACAACAGCACTACCATTTACTGCGAGAAAGGCGTTATGAAATTGGGCGCAGATCCTGATTTCGAGGTAGTAGTGAATTATACAAATGGACAAAGAGCCTGCTATAAGGTGGGCGAAATAGCTACCAACGAAAAACAGGTGAGCAGCGGTGTGATAGACCTTTTTGTAAAGCATATAGTTAACGGTGAGCAGCCAATCATATCGGGCGATGAAGGCTATAAAGCGCTTAAGATAGTGTTAGCTTGTTTAGAATCAGCCGAGAAAAAGACGTTTGTACAAGTGAAATGATATTTTATACAAAAGCTCCTTCTTATAGGGAAGGGGCTTTTGTTATTATACGGTGTTTATGATATAATAAAGGCATGAATGAAATGAAAAGAAGCGTTGTATTAAATATGCTTTTATCATCTCAAGGGGGGTTTGTTTCCGGAGAGGATATAAGCAGGAGTTTAAATATCAGCCGTACAGCCGTCTGGAAATACATAAACGAATTAAAAGAAATGGGATATGTTATAGAAAGCCATTCGCGTACCGGATATAAGCTTATAGCATGCCCTGATGTATTGTGGCCTGATGAGATAAGTCTGGGATTGGATACATCGCTTATAGGTCGGGAGATAGTCCATTTTTTAAGCATAGGTTCTACCAATGATAAAGCAAAGGAGCTTGCAAATAATGGCTGCCGTGAGGGATTGATAGTAGTGGCTGAGGAGCAGACGGGGGGCCGGGGTCGTCTCGGACGCCGATGGGTATCGCCACAATACAGGGGTATATGGATGTCTGTGGTACTTAGGCCGGATATACAGCCTATAGAAGCACAAAAGCTCACGCTATTATCCGCTTTGGCCGTATCCAATGCTATAGAAGACTGTATAGAGCTGAAGGTTGGTATCAAATGGCCCAATGATTTAGTGATATCGGGTAAAAAGATATGCGGTATATTGACCGAGATGAGCGCTGAAGTGGATAAGGTAAATTATGTAATTATAGGTATAGGGATAAATGCAAATATATCTGTTGAAGATATTCCCGATGAGTTAAAGGATAAAGCTACTTCTTTGGCTATAGAATTAGGATATAATGTCGACAGGAAAAATTTATTTAGGCACATATCGCGAAACATAGACGAGCTTTATACTTATTTTATTAATGGTAATCAATGGCATGATTTGATGGTTGAATATCGCGAGAAATGCATCAATGTGGGCCGGCGTGCCGTTATATCCCAAGGTGACGTATCGTGGGAGGGCATGGTCACAGATATAGACGATGACGGCGCATTGATAGTATTGGATGGCCATGGAGAGAAGAAGCGCATTATATCTGGCGATGTGTCGATCAGAGGGGTGGAAGGCTATGTATAATAATATAACAGATGTAGAAGGAATAAAGGTTGGCCATGCAAGCGATTTTACCGGGCTGACAGGCTGCACAGTGGTATTGTGTTCGGATGGAGCGGTAGCCGGAGCTGATGTGCGCGGCTCAGCGCCCGGTACTAGAGAGACCGATCTTTTACGCCCAGTTAATTTGGTAAGAGAGGCTCATGCTATATTGTTGACAGGGGGCAGCGCTTTTGGCCTGGATGCAGCCTCTGGTGTTATGCAATACTTATCCGAACATGGAGTGGGTTTTAACAGCGGAGCCAGGCCTGTACCCATAGTTCCGGCAGCCGTGTTGTTTGATTTGGATGTAGGGGATCCTACAGCTTATCCGGATAAGGCTATGGGTTATAAAGCTTGTTTAAGCGCGACAACCGGATATGTAGAACAAGGATGCATAGGTGCGGGTACCGGTGCTACCGTCGGCAAGATACTCGGTTTAAAGCATGCTATGAAAGGAGGCGTCGGTTCGGCCAGCTTGAGCATAGGCGATTTGGTAGTGGGGGCTATAGTGGCCGTGAACGCTTTAGGTGATGTGGTCGATTATAGAAACGGCGATATAATAGCCGGATGCCGCGATGATAGCGGACGTTTTGTCGGCACAGTCCATCATATGCTCAATAGTGATCTTCAACACAGAGGCTTCGGTAATACCACTATAGGTGTCGTGGCTACCAATGCAATACTCGATAAGGAGGGCATAAACAAGGTGGCACAAATGGCTCACGATGGTTATGCATTGGCTATACGGCCGGTGCATACCATGTACGACGGTGATACCGTATTCGCGCTGGCAACTCAGAGGGTAACGGCCGATGTAACTCAAGTGGGCGTAGCGGCAGTAGAGGTTATGGCTCAAGCTATATTGAATGCGGTACGAGCTGCCAATCAGGAATAAAGATATTAAGCTTGCTGCTTTGAGGGGGAAGTTATATAAATGCAATCTTCATTGATGAGGTTTTTAAAGTATATAAAGCCATATTGGTTTCTCATACTTTTATCGACCATAGGTGGGTTTATAAGGTTTGCAGTACCGATGATATTTCCCAAAGTATTTCAATACCTTATAGATAACGTTTTGCTGGTCCAAGGCATAGATGTAGCGCAAAAATACCATACGGTAGGAATTATAATGATAAGCCTTATAGCTATATACCTTATCGTATGGGCTCCTGCCACTTATTTCAGACGGTATTTATCCGGGCTGGCCGGCCAACGCCTTATACTCGATCTGCGTACAGATTTATATGAACACGTTATGAGTCTATCTAATTCATATTTTAAGAGGAATCAAAGCGGGGCTATAGTCTCCCGTGTTATAAACGATGTGGCGCTGGCGCAAAATATGGTAGGCAATGCTTTGACCAACTTGTGGATGAGTGTGTTATCATTGATAGTGGTTATAGGTATAATGCTGTCGATGGATTGGAAGATGACGCTTATAGCTATGGTAGCGTTTCCGGCATATTTCTATGTACAGAAGAATATGCGTACAAAGGCTAGAATAACAAGCAGACAGATACAGCGCGATACAGCCGAGATGGCGGGCGAGATCAGCGAGCGGCTTACAGCTATGGATCTTATAAAAGTGTTTACCGGCGAGAAATTCGAGCTCCACATGTTTTTCAAAAGGGCACGCAAGCTGTATCAAAGTACTGTGGCTAATACTAAAGTATCGGCATTTGTGCAGATGATGTCCGGTTTATTGACCAGCATAGGGCCGGTCATGGTAGTTTGGTATGGGAGTTCCAGAGTGCTGTCCGGTACATTGACGGTAGGCGCCATGACCGCATTCTATATGTACCTTGGTCAGTTATATCAGCCTATAGCCCAATTATCCGATTTGGATATAGTGGTAGCCAATTCTCTGGCTGCTATAGATCGGATATTCGAATTATTTGACGAACAGCCCGAAATAAAGGATAAAGAGAATGCTGTGGTATTAAAAAGGGTAAACGGATTAATTGAGTACGATAACGTAAGTTTTGCCTATGAGGGCAGCGATAAGATATTGAAGCATATAAACATCACTATACAGCCGGGTCAGCGCGTAGCGCTTGTGGGCCACAGCGGGGCCGGTAAATCCACATTTGTCAGCCTTTTACCGCGCTTTTACGATGTGACCGAAGGAGCTATAAGGGTGGATGGTTATGATATACGTGATGTAACGCTAAAATCTTTGCGCCAGCAAATAGGCATGGTGATGCAGGATACCGTCTTATTCAACGGGACGATCTATGATAATATACTTTACGGCAATCCTCGCGCCTCTAAAAGGGATGTTAAAGCTGCAGCTAAAGCGGCCGATGCCCATGGCTTTATTAAATCTTTACCGAACGGTTATTATACTGAGGTGGGAGAACGCGGTGCTAAATTGTCAGGAGGCCAGAAGCAGCGAATAGCCATAGCCAGGGCATTTCTTAAGAACCCACCCATACTTATACTGGACGAGGCCACATCCGCTTTGGACTCTCAGGCTGAAAACCTTATTCAAAACGCTTTAAATCGTTTGATGAAAGGACGTACCACTATAATCATCGCGCACAGGCTATCCACTATAATGGATGCCGATATAATAGTGGTGCTAGGGAACGGGGAGATAGTGGAAAGCGGAACGCACAGCGAATTATTAAAACGCCAGGGCATATACTACAGCTTATATAACGAACAATATAACAAAAAGAATGTTTTGGCTGGGTAATGATGAATGTAAATGTTGTAGCAGTGGGAAGGATTCGGGAGCGATACATCCGCGACGGAATAGATGAGTATGTTAAACGCTTGAGGCCGTATTGCCGCCTCAACATAATGGAAGTGACGGAGCAACAAGCCCCTCAGGACCTTTCCAAAGCTGATATGGAAAGCGTTAAAATTAAAGAAGGCCGGGCTATTTTAGAACATATAAAAGGTAACGAATATATTATAGCGTTGGCCATAGAGGGCGCAATGATGTCATCGGAGCGATTGGCTGGCTATATATCAGATCTCATGATTTCGGGACATAGCAGTATAACCTTTATTATAGGCGGATCACTTGGCTTATCATCGGAAGTATTAGCTAGAGCTGACATGCTCCTTTCATTTTCTCCCATGACATTCCCCCATCAATTGATGCGGTTGATATTGCTGGAGCAGCTATACCGTTGCTTCAAGATAAACAGCGGCGAGCCGTATCACAAATGATTGAGCGAGTTTCTCTCCCAAAATACCCCATCGCTGTATCCTTGTATAGAACGATCGCGATCGGCAGCAGCCAAACGTTTCTCGGCCAGGCAGCAGTATGTATTATCTATTTCTATGCCGACGTATCGTCTACCTAGTTTTTTGGCTACAACCGATGTTGTACCGGAGCCCAGAAATGGGTCCAGTATGATGTCACCGGGATTGGAGCTGGCCAAAATTATCTTGGCCAATAACTTTTCCGGTTTTTGAGTCGGATGATGGGTATTTTCCGGCATGGACCAGAAGGGTACCGTTATATCGGTCCATATGTTGGACGGATAGGTAAGCCTATATTTATTTTTGCCGTCATAATGCCAATCCTTTGGCTGATCGGAGTCATCTTTATAAGGGGCTTTTACAAGTCTCTTGAGTTTTACGTTTTCCGCATTGAAAGTATATTTATTGGATACGGTACAAAACCATATATCCTCCGAGGCATTCTTCCAATTGGTTTTGGAACCGCGCCCTTTTTCTCTTTCCCAAGTGATTCGGTTTCTTATAATGAAATATTTTGACATAACTTCGAATATAGCAGCACTCGAACGCCAATCGCCGCATATATACAATGAAGCCATGGGCTTTAAAGCGGGTATTAAAAGAGTTAGCCATGACTCGAGCCATTGAGTATATTTCTCCATACTCATTTTATTAAAGGTGTTCCCGTTAAAGGTTTTGCTCATATTATATGGTGGATCAACGAACAACAGATTGACAAATTGTTGTGGCAAAAACCTGGCTGCGCTGAATATATCCTGGTTTATGGTGCGATCCGTAATATCAGATACCGACACGGGCTTATTAAGATATAAAAGCCTAGAACCATATAATGATTTTTCATCATCAGACAACTCTATGGTGCGATTTTTCGGAGCTTTACGCTTTGACAAGTCCTGCAATCGGAACATACCTCCTAAGCAAACTTTGTTTATTTTCAGTATATCATGCTATCGATGCAAAGTGAAGGAGTATTTAAATCACGTATGGCTTCTATAGGGAAATTATTCTACATAAAAATTTTTATAAAGAGTATTGACAAGGGAATAAAGTCGTACTATACTAATAATAGTTCAAGAATACGTTTACTTAAATATGCTTATTGAGGGGGTATCGAGTGGCTGGCGTAACTATAAGGGACATAGCTAAACGTGCCGGTGTCTCAATAGCCACAGTATCAAGGGTTATAAATGATAATTACTATGTGAGCCCTGATATAAAAGAAAGGGTTTTACAGGCTATTGAAGAATTGCATTATTATCCTAATTCTGTGGCCAGAAGCTTGAAGAACGATGCTACTAATACTATAGGATTTTTGGTGTCTGATATATCGAATAATTATTTTACCACTATGGCTAAAGCGGTTGAAGATGTCATTCATAAGGAAGGGTATAATCTCATAGTATGCAGTACGGAGGATAAAAAAGAGAGGGAATTAGAGTATTTGAAGCTGCTTATAAGCAAAAAAATAGATGGTCTGATTCTTAATACCACAGGTGAAAATGATGGCTTTATAGCATCATTGAGCGAGCATATGCCATTAGTATTAGTTAACCGAAAGGTGTACAGTGATAAATTTAAGGGTGACTTTATAGATAGTGATAATATACAAGGCGCTTATAATCTGGTTTCATATCTATTATCGCTAGGACATAGAAAGATCGGCGTTATTAACGGTATGTTGACCGTCAGCACCGGTAAAGAAAGGTTTAAGGGCTTCGTTAAGGCCATGTCTGAGGTAGGCATAGAAGTAAATGGGGACTATCCTTATAGATATGATGGAGACTTTACACTAGAATCGGGATATCAAGGTGCTACCAAAATAATGAGTGCATCGGATAAACCGTCAGCTATAGTAATTATGAATAATGTTATGACTATGGGGGCGCTGAAGTATTTTAGGTCAAATGGCATAGATGTACCAAATGATATATCTATCGCAGCTTATGGCAATATAGATAATATAGAATTAATGTATGTACAGCCTACTATTGTAACGTTGAACGCTTGGGTTATAGGGAATAAAGCTGGAGAAATGATATTAGAGCGCATAAAGAACAAAGCGGTCAGCAACAGAGAGGTCATATATGTACCGCAGTTGATAGAAGGCAATAGTGTGAAAAAGATCGAAAGTAACCAAATGTATTCGCTAAGCTGTTAAAATTGGGAAATCGGTTGATATTATTTAAGAATACGTTTACGAAAATACGGTTGTTGGAATGAAAATTGAATGC
>JASGMM010000060.1 GCA_030156435.1 Clostridiales bacterium
TTTGGGGTATAAGGTTGCTTATTAGATTGATAAATAGTTATATTATCGCTTGATAACACATACATATTCGCGAAATATTTACTATGCAGCAGTTGGTTTTCTTCAAATAACTTTGCCGGATAGATTCTAAGCACTAAAGTACCGAGACTTTCGAAGGTAAGACTTTGCATACAGCGTATATCCCTTACGACTGTTATAAAGTTGTTATCTTCTGCCGGTTCAACCCATGCGGCCTTACCCTTGTTATCGTAAGCGTTGTTTCGCAGAGAAATGATTTCATCAGCATCTCTGATCGCTTTGCTTGTTCTACCCCATGAATATTGCTTATTTGCGCTATCTATAATGCTTATAGATGCAATGTAGTTTCTGTATTGAGACCATGGTAAGATGATATCCTCCAATTGATCGATTGCTGCATAACGCTTATATGATGGTGAACTTGTGGATTTCACAATTTTAAGGGAGTCCTGTACCGTTTTATCCGTGACTATTTTAAAAGAAATTTCATCAATTTCTTTTACCTTTGCTTCAGCTATATTGGAGGATAAGGTCAATACGTCCTTTATCTCTTGCTGTAATATATTATCATAACTAGAAAGCGAAAACTGGAAGGCAGATAAACTGGTAACGCTTATAATTATGGATGTGAGGAATAATATTAAAAACAATCTTTCCTTTATTTTTAGGTTTAGAAATAATCTCCTCATATTTATCTACCTCGCTTTTGTTCACATTATATCTTTTTTACACCTTCCTAGTCAAGCAAGGGATCACGGCGGTAACAGATTTTTGCCGGTGATATATACGGGGTAAATGCCTTATTCGGGACAAGAAAAAGCCCGAATAAGGCACGGACATTCATCCTTTCAAACCGGTAGTGCTTATGCCTTCTACTATATATTTTTGGCACATGACAAAAATTATGAACACCGGAACCAGCGATAATGTGGACATGGCAAACATAGCGCCCCAATCCGTGACGGCGGCAGGATCGGAGAACATCTTCAGTGCCAGCGACACGGGATAAAGATTGGGCTTCTTTATATATAGCAATGGTCCAAAAAAATCCTGCCATTTCCAATAAAAAGAGAATATAGCAGATGTAATCATTGCCGGCCTTATTAAAGGCAACAATATACGAAAGAATATGCCCCATTGATTACATCCGTCGATCCTTGCAGCTTCATCCAGTTCTCTCGGGATGCCCTCCATAAATTGCATCATCAAGAATATAAAAAATGGATAGCCGAAATACGATGGCACGACCAAAGGCTTGAATGAATTAACCCAGCCTAACTGACTAAACAAGATATACTGAGGGATCATCAAGACTTGAGACGGCAGCAGCATTGTCACTATCATGCATCCGAATAAAACCTTTTGCCCAACGAATTTAATCCGAGCGAAGCCGTAAGCAACTAAAGCTGAAGATGCCACCTGACCTATGGTAGATAATATCACTATTACAAAAGAGTTTCTGAAGAATGTGCCGAACGTTATACCTCCGAATCCCTTCCATCCTTGAACGTAATTATCGAATTGTAGGGAACTTGGTATAAGGGAATAGGATTTTTGAAATATTTCGACTTCGTCCTTAAAAGAGCTTGCTACCAACCAAAGTACAGGGTATATCATAAAGAAGCCGAATATCCATATAAATCCATGGTAAAGTATTGTGCCTGAAATCCTTCGCATTTTTATTGATTTCATATGCCTTTATTCTCCCTTCGACTCGGAATATACCCAGTAATTGGACGATTTAAATATGATAGCTGTAAAAGCACCCATAATCAACAATAGCACCCATGCCAAAGCGCATGCATATCCCATATTGTAGAACTGGAAGCCTTGTTGGAACAAATAAAGCGCATAGAATAACGTTCTGTCAAACGGCCCACCCTGGGTTATAATGTAACTTTCTGTAAAAGCCATAAAGCCGCTTATAATTTGCATTACCAGATTAAAAAGTATTATAGGAGTCAACATGGGCAAGGTGATCTTTGTAAATTGTTGTATGCCGTTAGCGCCATCGATGGACGCAGATTCATAGTAGCTCGACGGTATTTGTTTCAATCCTGCGAGGAATATGAGCATAGGTGATCCGAATTGCCATACTGCAAGTAGAACCAGTGTCCATAGAGCGGTATTGGGATTACCTATCCAGCTTATTTGCCTATCCAACAAACCCAGGCTGGATAATACACCATTTAAAGCACCATTGACACCGAATAACTGGCGCCACATGACGGCTACGGCTACGCTGCCTCCTATGATGGAGGGAAGGTAGTATACGGTCCTATATAACGGGACTAATTTGCGGTTTTTTACGAATAACATTGCGACGAATAAAGCGAATATAAGCCTTAAAGGTATTGCCGTGAATACATATTTGAATGTGACACCAAGGGCTAGTCTGAATCTGTCGTCTGAAGTAAACATAGCTTTATAATTTTCCAAGCCTATCCATTTGGGTGTAGATAATACATCATATTTTGTAAAAGAAAAATATAAAGCCATTAACATCGGCAATACCGTAAATATAATAAAACCGATAAGCCAAGGTGATATGAAGGCATAACCGGCCAAATTATTATAATCGCTTTTATTTATGCTCTTTCTTTTATTTTTTACGGTTTGAATGTTTACCATAATATTTGCCTCCCTTTATGTGTGTTAAAAAACCGTTGCAAAGCGACGGCGCTTTGCAACGGAAGACCTCATTATTGAGCGTTTTGAGACAGAATTTTGGTTGCCTCTTCTCTGAACTTTGCAGCCGCCGCTGCCGGTGTTATTTGTTCATAGCATATCTGTTCTTCTAAGGTTTTTAATAGTTTGTCTATTTCCGCATGGCCTGCTGGTTGTGGCGGGCCTATAGGCGAAGAATTTTCGATTACAAGATCAACATAATCGAACATCTGCTTTTGCGCGTCCGGCAAAGAGGGTTTTAATGCCTCTCTTACTTTGGCAGAAATAGGAACGCCACGTTCTGCCATCATTACTTTATTGGCTTCTATATCGTTTATAAAGTAATTTACGAATTCCACTGCTTGATCAGGATACTTTGTATATTGGGTAACCGAGAAAAACATAGACGGTTTTATATACTGCCCTTCTCTTACCTGATCCTTTGCTTTAGGCAATAAGGTCATTTTTAAGGGGCGCCCGGCAGCAGTGGCAGTTGCTACTATCTGATTGCTGTTTATAGCACCTATCATAGCGGATTTTTTAGAGACTAACAAACTGTCTTCTGGTGTTTTTATCTCATTTCTTACTTCAGGTAAGGGTATAGCTCCCGCTTTGATTAAATCCAGCTCCATGCTGAAAAACTCTTCAAACCATTTATCGTTGTCATAACCCAGCTTTGTGCCGTCTTCGGAATAGAGATCATACTCAGGGCCATGCTGGCGTATATAATGGTTCAATCCATGAAAATAGTTACCGGGGATATTTTCATCGCCATAGAGCCCGGTCTTTTCATGAATGGTTTTAACGACATTTACGTAATCCTCCCATGTTAGCTCTGGGGTTGGTTCAGCTACTCCAGCCTGTTTAAATATTTCGGGGTCGTAGATCATGCATAGTGAATTATTGCCCAGATTAATGCCGTACAATTTGTCATTTATTATTCCGCCGGCTATACTGTTTTGATCGACATCAGAAAGGTCGAGTTTGCCTTCATCTACATACGGCTGTAGGTCTAACAACAAATTCTTATTTGCGTATTGCGATATATATTGATAATCCTGCTGCCAGACATCGGGCAAGCTTCCTGCCGCAGCTTCGGCCGCAATCTTTTCCCAATAGCCGTCCCAGGCCGTAAATTCGGGCTCAAAGGTTATATTCGGATATTTTTGCTGAAACATTTCTAAGACCTTTAACGTTTGATCGTGCCGTGTCTGAGAGCCCCACCAAGTGATACGCATAGTGACCTTTTCATTATTGCCGCTTTGAGATGTGTCAGTTGTTCCTGTACCTGCAGAATCGTTATCTTTAGATGACGTATCATCAGCATTACTACAACCAAACAATGCAAACGATATCATCAGGGCCATTGCCAACAATAGAGCTGACCATTTCTTCATGATTTCATCCTCCTTTTGATGTTTTGTGATAAATTCATTATAGCAGTTATTACAATGCTCTAAAATATAATAAACCGATCCAAATGTTTAAAAAACCGTGCAAAGTACAAAACGTCGTTATTGATTTTGATATGAGGATGCGTTATAATTTCTCATAGTAATATGTTTTGCCGCGTTTATGCAAACGATATCATTGGGGGAGGCGTTTGGTATGTGTAAAAGGGGGACGAATAAGAGTATTTTTAAGACTATTTTACTTTCGTATATACTTATACTGCTTATACCGCTGCTCATGGGAATAATAGGCTACTCCCAAGCAGTCAGAGTGGCCAAGGAGGATGCTGAACAATATAATATGGCTGCATTGGGGCAGGCAATGAATATCATAGATACTCAGTTGGATTCAATCGAAAAACTCATGACTGACATATCGCTTAATAGCAGGATACAGAATTTTATTTACAAGAATGCCCCATTAGATGATAAAAACGCTATGAAATGCTTAATGTTATAGATGAGATCGCTCGTTATAAAAATACCAATCCTTTTATAGATGAGTTGTATATCTATTTTAAAGGTAGCGATATAGTGTTGAAAGATAGTGGCATATACGAGCCGCATTTCTTTTATGAACAAGCTGGTCTTGATTGCCCAGATATGAATTACAATAAATGGATAGAGCACCTTTCTCAGTATAATTATAGATCGTATATATCCCTTGGCTATGATAATCAAAAAAGCAGCAGTGGAAGAATGATATTGGCTTTCCGGTCATTGCCGTTAAACGCCCAATTGGGATCGGAAGTAAAGGCTTCTATAGGTATGATTATAGATGAGCAAAAACTGAAGAAATTATTGGTAAATGTTGATGTCTTGGATAACGGCACTACCTTGATCTTGGACAACAATAACAGCATAATCGCTAAAATGGGAGATGCAAGCATTCAGTATAAGGATATCGATAAGGTTTTTGCTAAAATGATTTTTGAGAGGGGTTATTTTTATCAAAACATTTTAGGTATAGACAGCATGATCGCTTATACGGTATCAGAGCACAGCGGATGGAAATATATCACCATAATTCCGAAACAAGCCTTCATGGAGCGAGCACAGTATATAAGGAATCTAACTGTAGCTATATTTGTATTATCGCTTGCAGCGGGATTTTCTATGGCGTACTTTATGACATGTAAAGAATACAATCCGCTAAAACGTATTTTGAATAAGTTATCCGACAAGATGGGCATATTGCCCAAGCAAATAGGAAACGAATATGAGTTCATAGGCAAAGCGCTAGATGAAGCTATATATGCCAATGAACGGATTGAACGGGAGCTTGCCAAACAAAAGCCCGTATTGCGCAGCACTTTTTTGTCCAAGTTGATACGTGGCGGCATAATGAAAGATGATATCGGTATGAAGGAGACTATAGAGTTTTTGAATATAAATTTGCCTTATAATTTTTATTCAGTAACATTGGCTTATATAGATGATTACTATCCATATAATATGCAAAGGTTGTCTGAAGATCAGCGTATAAAATACAATATTGCAATACTCGATTTGATAAATGATTTTGTGGCGAATAATGGCCTGGATGTTATTGTAAATATGGTTGAAGGAGAAGATGACGAGTACATATTTCTGTTCAATATAGCTGAAGATAATATCAATAATAGTATAGTGCGACTTATTCAAGATATTCAAATAATTATGGAACGGGATTATGGTGTAATTATGACTTTCTGTGTAGGCGGAATTTACCAAGATTTTGCCGGTATAAAAGAGAGTTTTATTGAAGCAAAGGAAATGGCAGGTTATAGAGGCTTAAACCGCAAGGTTATAACTTATTACGATTTATGTAAAAATAAGCACAAGGGTTATTATTATCCTACAGATGAAGAACTAAGATTAATGAATTATATGAAAGCGGGCGATATAAATAAAGTTGAGCGTGCAGTAAATGATATATTTAGCCGGAATTCAGAACACGGCAAGATATCTATCGAAATTATGAAATGTTTGTTTTTTGATATGGTGGCTACTGCCATGAAGGTTGCTAATGAAATGCATATAGATTGTGAAGATATAGTTTGTAAGAACTTTACTCAAGGAACCATTTGCCATGCAAGGGACGAGATATTATCTATATATGGTAATATATGTTCACTTATAAATCAATATAGGGAAAGCCCCAATCAGAAATTGTGCAAAGATATACTAGCATATATCAATGCTAACTATACAAATCCTGATATATGTCTTACAGATATAGCACAAAATTTTAATATGACAGTTGCCTACATATCGCATCTTTTTAAAAAGCAAATGGGTATAGGTATTGTAGACTATATAAACCGATTCCGAATAGAGAAGGCAAAAGAGTTATTAATCGATCCGCGTTTAAAGTTGAATGATATAGCCGAAATATTGGGATATGCTAATGATGCAGCTTTTATACGTGTATTCAAAAAATATGAAGGTGTGACGCCCGGACGATATAGAGAAGTGCTTTCGATAAAAAGGATCATTGAGTTATAAAATTGCACACCACTTTTTAATAAAATTGCGCATCCATTCATAATAATCATCGTTTAATTCTTAAATTATTCCTCATATAATGAGAATACGAAACAAGTCATGCTGATTGAAAGATCAACCAGACTTGAAATCTATTTTTATTATGGAGGTAGAGCAGTTATGATAGGAATCTCAAAAAGATGGTTGGCTATGGGTCTTGTATTGGTACTGGCTATTTGCCTGTTAACAGCTTGCACGCAATCTGAAAAGCCGCCTGCGGCAACGGATGTTACCGGAGGCGGGAATACCGGTGATACGGGAGCAACGGAAGAAACCTCATCTTCGGAGCCGGAAGCCCTAACACTCCCTATAGTATCGCAACCTATAACTCTGAAATATTTTTGGACACTGGATGCCAAGGCGGCAGCGAGTATGACAAGCTATGACGAAGTGGCGTGTTTTAAAAAGATGGAAGAGCTAACTGGTATAAATATAGAATGGATTCATCCTCCGACAGGACAAGAAAAGGAACAATTTAACCTTATGGTAGCATCTCAGGAACTACCGGATTTGATACACTGGGATTGGAGTACGGTTCCAGGTGGTGTTTCAAAGTTGATCAGCGATGGTTCTATATTAAAATTAAATGACCTTATAAACAAATATGCTCCGAATTTTACCAAGCTTATGGAAGAACACCCTGATTGGCATAAAGAAGCTATATTGGATGACGGATCATACTACTATTTCCCGTTTATACGCGAGGACGAATCGCTAAGGTTGAGTTCGGGATTTCAAATGCGCGGCGATTGGTTGGAAAAGCTAAACCTAGAGATTCCTAAAAACATTGACGAATGGCACAGCGTTCTAACGGCTTTTAAGCAAGGAGATCCAAACGGTAACGGACAAGCCGATGAACTGCCTTTTGTAGCTATAGGCCAATCGCGTGTCCAGTATTTTGAATATGCTTACGGTATAATGCATAATTTTTATCGTGATCCGGACACCAGAAAGATTAAGTATGGCCCTATGGAATCAGCTTATAAGGATTATTTAACTACTATGCGCCAGTGGTATAAAGAACGTCTCATAGACCCCGATTATGCTGCTACGGATACCAAGAATTTCGATGCCAAGGTTACCGGGAATAAAGGCGGTTCTTACTATGGTATGTTAAGCGGCAATATGGGCAGATTCCTGGATCTCATGAAATCTAAAGACCCGTCATTCAAACTGGTGGGTGTACCATGGCCCGTTGGCCCTGCCGGTAAGAGCTATGGCCCTATGGCCATAAACGCCATTCAGCCTGTCGGTACGGCTATAAGTGCGCAAAGCAAGTACCAAAAAGAGGCTGTGAAATGGCTGGATTATTGTTATAGCGAGGAAGGCAAGATGCTTTTCAATTTTGGCATAGAAAATGAGAGCTATAAAATGGTAAACGGCGAACCGGTTTATACCGATGCGGTATTGCATAATCCTGACGGTCTTGCTGTTTCTGATGCGCTGATCAGATATGCTATGGCTGTATCCAACGGCCCATTTGTTCAGGATAAGCGTTACTATCCGCAAATTTTAGTTTATCCTGAGCAGAAACAAACGTTGGATACGTGGTTAAAGAGCTGTGATCCGTCTTTGCAGATGCCTCCTATAACGCTTACAGAGGAAGAGAGCCAACGCTTTGCCACTATTATGAATGAAATAAATACTTATGTACAGGAGATGTTTGATAAGTTTGTAATGGGACAGGAACCGTTGGATAACTTCGATAATTATATAAACACATTAAAAGGTATGGGTATTGAAGAGGCTATAAATATTGAACAGGCTGCTTTAGACAGATTCAATGCTAGAAAATAGTATGCTGTTTGCCGATGGGGTAAATGCTGCATTTACCCCATCTATTATAGCAAGATAAGATATCGCTATAAATGAAGGGTTGGGTAAAATTATGGCCGATTTAGCTAGAGGGACTGATACACAGATTACTATACCTACTACCAGCAGATGGGATATTATCCGCAAGGATCTGGTGAAAAACAGATATATTTATATAATGCTGCTGCCTGTAATAACGTATTATATCGTTTTCCATTATGTGCCTTTATATGGCGCTCAAATAGCATTTAAGAATTTTACCCCAAGTAAAGGTATATGGGGCAGTCCGTGGGTTGGTTTTAAGTATTTTGAAGAATTTTTCAACAGCTATTATTTTGAACGTCTATTAAGGAATACCGTGCTCATAAGCTTATATGATTTAATATTTGGTTTTCCGGCACCTATAATATTGGCTTTATTATTGAATGAGATCAAAAGTAATATTTTTAAACGAACAGTTCAAACAGTGACGTATTTACCGCATTTTATATCGTTAGTGGTTATATGTGGCATGATTATAGATTTTCTTGCCAGGGATGGTCTGGTAAACAATATACTGAACCGTTTTGGTATAGAATCCATACCTTTTATGATTAAGCCGGAATGGTTTAGGACGATATATGTGGCATCTAATATATGGCAAGGAATTGGATGGGGTTCAATAATATATCTTGCAGCATTGTCGAATATAGACCCGCAGTTATATGAAGCTGCTACCATAGACGGGGCCGGGCGCTTTAGGCAAGTGCTACATGTGACTTTGCCGGGTATATTGCCCACTGTCGTGATAATGCTTATATTGAGACTTGGTCAGATGCTTAATGTGGGTTCTGAGAAAATATTGCTTCTGTATAATACAAGTACCTACGAGACGGCCGATGTTATATCGACCTTTGTATACAGAAAGGGAATTTTGGAAGCGAGTTACAGCTATAGCACAGCTATAGGTTTGTTTAATTCAGTTATAAACTTCGCTTTGCTTGTAATAGCCAATTTTATAAGTCGTAAAGCGACGGAAACCAGTTTGTGGTGAATGGGGGCGGATAAGTATGCATATAAAGAAGAGCATGGGTGAACGAGCATTCGATGTATTTAATACAATGTTGATGATGTTATTAATGATAGTGACTCTTTATCCATTTTTACATGTATTTTTTGCCTCTATAAGCGATCCTACGGCTGTCGTGCAGCATAGAGGGCTTCTGCTTCATCCTATAGGTTTCACAACAGGGGCTTATAAGTTGGTATTTAAGAATCCGATGATACCGATAGGGTATAGAAATACATTGATATATGTATTGGTGGGTACTGCCATAAATATATTTATGACTACTTTAGGTGCGTATGGCCTATCGAGAAAGAACGTATATTTTAAGAACCATATAATGTTTTTGATAACATTTACCATGTTTTTTAGCGGGGGTTTGATACCTACTTACCTTTTGGTTAGGGATTTAGGAATGACCGATACGCGCTGGGCTCTTCTTATACCGAATGCCATAAGCGCATACAACCTTATAATAATGAGAACATCATTTGAAGGAGTGCCGGTTAGCCTAGAGGAGTCAGCTAAGCTGGATGGGGCGAATGATTTCACTGTCTTATTCAGGATTATTTTGCCGCTATCTATGCCTGTTGTAGCTGTTATGGTATTATTTTACGGTGTAGGCCATTGGAATTCATGGTTCAATGCCATGATATATTTAAGAGATAGACAGCTATTTCCTCTGCAACTGGTATTGAGGGAAATATTGATATCTAATAGTACTGATACCATGATAGCGGGCTCAGCCGGCCTGGATAGGGAACCGATAGGCGAGACGGTAAAATATGCTACTATTATAGTGGCCACAGTCCCGATATTATTCATATATCCGTTTTTACAAAAATATTTCGTCAAAGGTGTTATGATAGGAGCCATTAAAGAATAATTCAATTGTTCTCTGCAACAATACAATTGATTCGGTCCGGGAAGTATACGAATAAATACTTCTCGGGCATTTTTTATAATGAGGTTAATTTTGTCCACCTATTATATTATTAATGCTACTTGTAATGCTCAGAGAAAAAGCTATGATTATAGTAAGGGAAATTAAGCAGTATCAGCATTTTTGAGAGGAGAAAGATTGTGAGTGATATGAAAACCGTTAACTTAAAAAATATAAAGGTCCGTAATAAATCTCTTTTGGGTAAAAGGGTTCAGACGGTATTAAATAATACGCTTTCTTATCAGTGGGAGGCTTTAAACGATCAGGTACCCGGTGCACCTAAAAGCGGCTCCGTGAATAATTTTCGCATAGCTGCCGGTGAAGCGAGTGGTAAACATTACGGTCCTGTGTTTCAGGATAGTGATCTTGCTAAATGGATGGAGGCTGTTTCATATTCGCTGGCATTACGAAGCGACGATGATTTAAAACTTCATCTTGAGGAGGCTATAGCTCTAGTTTCAAAAGCACAGGAGGCGGATGGTTATTTAGACACATATTTTACTATAGAAGAGCCTTCTGCCCGTTGGACTAATCTGAGGGATAAACATGAGCTTTACTGTGCAGGACATATGATAGAGGCTGCGGTGGCCAATTATGAAGTGACAGGCAATAAAGCTTTGCTCAACGTGGCTTGCCGACTGGCCGACCATATATGCGAGATGTTTGGGCAGGAGTCGACTAAAAGACACGGATATCCGGGACACGAAGAAATAGAGTTGGCGCTGATAAAGCTTTATCACGCCACAAATGAGAGAAAGTATCTTGATTTGGCACACTACTTCATACGCGAACGCGGCAAAGCACCTTATTACTTCAAAATAGAAGCGATGGCCAGAGGAGAGGCCAAGCTCGATGAACTATGGGATCCATCAAAGCTGGAATACTTCCAGGCCCATATGCCTGTGATCGAACAGGAAGCTATAGGGCATGCGGTTAGAGCTATGTACCTTTACAGCGGCATGACCGATGTGGCCATGGAGACGGGCGATGCGGATCTTGCACAAGCTTGCCGCAGGCTATGGGATGACGTCGTAAAAAGGAAAATGTATATAACCGGCGGGGTTGGTTCCAGCAGTTTCGGAGAAGCCTTTACATTTGCATATGACCTTCCCAATGATACGGCATATACAGAAACATGCGCTTCTATAGGTCTTATATTCTGGGCTCACCGTATGTTTATGATGGATCAGGATGCAAAATACATAGATATAATGGAAAGAGCGCTTTATAATACAGTGTTTGCAGCCATGGCGTTGGATGGCAAGAAATACTTCTATGTCAATCCCCTTGAAGTCTGGCCTGAGGTCTGCCATAAGAGAGAGGACCATCGCCATGTTAAGACTGAACGACAGAAATGGTATGACTGTGCATGCTGCCCGCCTAATATTGCAAGGCTCCTTACATCGATAGGCAAGTATGTATATGCACTTGACGAAGATAAGAATACGCTATTTGTGAACCTGTACATGGATGGACAAATCAAGTTTAACCTAAACGACGAAGAAATTGTGTTAGAGCAGGATACAGTTTATCCATGGGATGGGAGCATCAGTTTTACAGTGGCATCGAATACCCCAGTTACGTTTTCTTTAGCCCTCAGGATTCCTGATTGGTGCAAAAAATGGAGCATAAAGATAAACGGACAGGAAATTCAAGAGTACGAGAAAAATAAGGGGTATGCCATGATAACCAGGGTATGGGGACAAGAGGATAAAGTAGAGCTTACGCTGGACATGCCAGTGATGACGATGCGTGCTAATCCTGAGGTGCGTGCAGATGCAGGCAAAGTTGCCATACAAAGGGGCCCTGTAGTCTACTGCGCAGAGGAGACAGATAACGGGCCTAACATAGCGAATATTGAGCTTTTACCCGAGCCGGACTTCTCAGTTGTGTATGATGAAGAATTGCTGGACGGCGTGTGCTATATAACGGCAAAAGCGAGGTATGCTAAAGTAGGCAGCTATGACGGGCTTTATAGAGAAATGAATAATGACTATGAAGAAACTGTTGTAAAGCTTGTGCCGTATTATGCGTGGAATAATCGCGGCGAAGGTGAAATGATGGTGTGGTTGAGACAAGTATGAACTTTATGGGGCAGGACGGCTGGCTTTATCCTGCCCCATTTTAATTGAATCAATGCCCCGCGTGTGATAGAATAAAATCGATAGAATATTCTAAAAAGAACGGTGGTGAGCGGTTATGCAGTTCCTGAGGATACCTAAAGAGACGGGGGTACGATATGTATCCAGTGGAGAATTTGTGTCCGAAAGCCAATGGTGCCATACAAAAAGGAATATAGACAGCTTTGTTATATTGATGGGTTTAAGTGGCAAGGTTTACGTACAACAAGGAGACGAGAAGTATGAACTCATACCGCAAAGTGCCCTTGTGCTATTACCGCATATAACGCATTTCGGGTATAAGGCTTCAGATTCCGGTATCTCTTATTGTTGGTGTCATTTTTACTGTCAGGGCTATTATGAGATAATGGACGAAGGAGCTGCAATAGATGCCCTGATAAGGGCAAAAGCCGTTAGCCAAAGCAGCGATATAATTATTCCCATATTTTCGGTTTATCCTAAAATGGAAAGAGCGGATATATTGTTTCGTTGCATGCTTCATACATCGAATTTTAATGTTTATGCCAAAAAGGAGTCCGATCATATTTTGAGCGCTATCTTGTATGAATTGACCGAGCAAGCTGCTGAGATAAATACGCTTACATATGCTATGGATGAACGGCAGGCAAGATTCAATGAATTGCTGGAATGGGTAAGAGCTAATATGGATCGCGAGATGACGCTCGATGATGTGGCTAGGCGCTTCAACTATAGTTCTCCCTATTATCTTACTGCAACCAGATTGAATAAGGCTAAATCCATGCTGGTCAACTCCGATAAAACGATAAAAGAAATAGCCTATGAAGTAGGTTTTACGGATGAAAAATACTTTATGAGAACATTCAAAAAGTTAGAAAATATAACTCCCACCCAGTTTAGAAATGCTTATAACCTTATACACATGAATAATCATTAATTCAATAAATGAGCACTATGAGGTAAAACGATCAATGGCAGATACAGTGTTGTTGGTTTTAGCGCTGTTCGGTATTGTAGGCGGGATAGATAGAATACTGGGTAATAGATTCGGGCTTGGGCAGCGCTTCGAAGAAGGGTTTAAGCTAATCGGTACAGTGGCATTTTCTATGGTAGGTATTTATATGCGCGAAATTAACGGGCGGGATTACTGCTGCGATAATAGCTTTGCTCATGTCCAGCCATCGATGGGGTTTTGATACAACTTAAGATAT
The DNA here is from genome assembly GCA_030156435.1 of Clostridiales bacterium. Taxonomy (GTDB): domain Bacteria; phylum Bacillota; class Clostridia; order Mahellales; family Mahellaceae; genus Mahella. Next base: position 13,776 of record JASGMM010000060.1, read on the forward strand.
ATTGAAAAAGTGGTATTGACGGTATAGAATTGTATAAGGTAGCAAATCAGGTTATAGAAAGAGGGTATGCTAATTGAAATATGGCTATTTTGACGACGATAATAAGGAATATGTCATAACCACACCTCAGACACCGTATCCATGGATAAACTATCTCGGTATGCAGGATTTCTTCTCCATTATTTCCAATACTGCCGGCGGCTATTGCTTTTATAAAGACGCGCGCTTAAGGCGCATTACTAGGTACAGGTACAATAATGTACCTACAGACAACGGGGGAAGATATTTTTACATATACGATAACGGCGATTTCTGGTCACCGGGCTGGATGCCGGTTAAAAGAGATCTGGACAGTTATGAATGCAGGCACGGGTTGGGCTATACCTCCATAACTGGGCAAAGAGATGGCATAGAAGCCAAAGTTTTATTTTTTGTGCCGCTTGACTTCAACGGGGAAATACACCGCGTAACACTAAAAAACATTGGCGATCAGGAGAAAAGAATAACGCTATTCTCCTTTGTAGAATTCTGCCTGTGGAATGCTTACGATGATATGACAAATTTTCAACGAAATTTCAATACGGGCGAAGTGGAAATCATCGGCTCGACCATATACCATAAGACTGAATACAGGGAGCGGCGCAATCACTATTCATTCTATTCGGTCAATGCCGATATAAGCGGCTTTGATTCCGATAGAGAGAGCTTCATCGGCCTTTATAACGGCTTTGATGCACCGCAGGCAGTGACAGCCGGCAAGTCCAATAATTCGGTAGCCGACGGCTGGTCGCCCATAGCTTCTCATAGCATAGATGTGGTGTTGCAGCCCGGTCAGGAAAGGGATTTTGTATTTGTACTCGGTTATGTCGAGAATCCCGAGGATGAGAAATGGGAATCTCAAGGTATTATAAACAAAAAGCCGGCACTGGCCATGATGGAAAGATTTAAGACGACCGAGCAGGTGGATAAGGCATTGAATGACCTAAGGCGTTATTGGGATGAGCTTTTGCTGAAATATCATGTGGACAGCGCTGACCCAAAATTAGACCGCATGGTAAATGTATGGAATCAATATCAATGTATGGTTACATTCAACCTTTCCAGGAGCGCTTCTTACTTTGAATCCGGCATAGGCCGAGGTATAGGATTCAGAGATTCCAATCAGGATATACTTGGCTTTGTGCATCAGGTGCCGGATACGGCGCGGCAGAGAATATTGGATTTAGCTGCCACACAACTTGAAGATGGCGGTGCCTATCATCAGTATCAGCCGCTTACCAAGAAGGGCAATAACGAGATAGGGGGGAATTTCAACGATGACCCGCTGTGGCTCATACTCTCGACCGCTGCGTATATAAAGGAAACAGGCGATTTTTCCATACTGGACGAAATGGTGCCGTTTGATAACGATCCTTCCAAAGCAACCGATATGTTCGAGCATTTAAAGAGATCATTTTATCATGTAGTAAATAATTTGGGCCCCCATGGCCTGCCGTTAATAGGCAGGGCCGATTGGAACGACTGCCTGAATTTGAATTGTTTCTCGACTGAGCCGGATCAATCGTTTCAGACTACGACTAATAAAGATGGTAAAGTGGCTGAATCGGTGCTTATAGCCGCTATGTTCGTATTTATAGGCAAAGAGTATGCGGAAATTTGCAAGCGCCGGGGCCTCGATGAGGAAGCGCATATTGCCCGACATTATATAGATGAGATGAAAGAAACCGTTATGAAATACGGTTATGACGGCGAGTGGTTCCTGAGAGCATATGACGATTATGGCAATAAAGTAGGCAGCAAGGAAAATGAAGAGGGCAAAATATTCATAGAGACGCAGGGATTTTGCATTATGGCCGGCATGGGACTGGAAGACGGTTCAGCCGTAAAAGCGTTGGATTCGGTGAAAAAATATCTGGATACGAAGTACGGCATAGTGCTTCTTAATCCGGCTTTTACCCGATACTATGTCAATCTTGGTGAAATATCCAGTTATCCACCTGGATATAAAGAAAATGCAGGTATTTTCTGCCATAATAACCCGTGGGTGATGATAGCTGAGACGGTTATCGGCAGAGGGGAAAGGGCATTTGAATACTATAAAAAGATAGCGCCGGCTTATGTGGAAGAGAGAAGCGACATACACCGGATGGAACCGTATGTTTATTCGCAGATGATAGCCGGCAAGGATGCAAGGAGGTTCGGTGAGGCCAAAAATTCATGGCTGACAGGTACGGCTGCATGGAATTTTGTGGCCATATCGCAGTGGATACTGGGCATAAAGCCGGATTACGATGGCCTGGTGATTGACCCATGCATACCGCCGGACTGGAACGGTTATACAGTTAAAAGGATGTTCAGGGGTGCCAGATATACTATAACGGTAGAAAACCCCGAGCATGTATGTAAAGGCGTGAAGTCGATGACTGTAGACGGATATCCGGTTGAGGGCAATGTACTGCCGGTATTTACGGATGATGGGGAACATGAGGTGCGCGTGATTTTGGGTTGCTGATCCTCTGCTATAGCGGAGATAATAAAGCTTCTTTCTGTCTTTGTTAACAGAGAGAAGCTTTATTTATACTGCAATTCGTAATATGAATAGTGGCGGATTACAGTTGGTTAAATAAATAAGGCTGAATCTATAAAGATTTACAGCCTTTGTTAAGATACAGTTGTTAATTAAA